>JBEEGD010000312.1:0-13910 GCA_041166685.1 Acidimicrobiaceae bacterium
TTGGCGTCTATGCCCCCGGCCAAGCCGTTGCGCAGCTGACCTACCTCGGACTGTTCGCACTTCAGCACCGCGGGCAGGAAGCGGCCGGGATGGCGGTCAGCGACGGCAACGAGATCATGATCGTGAAGGAGCAGGGCCTCGTCGCGACCGTGTTCGACGACCGCACCCTGGCCCCGCTCACCGGGCATCTCGCGATCGGCCACACGCGCTACTCCACCACCGGGTCGAGCACGTGGCGCAACGCGCAGCCCGTGTGGCGCAGCGTCGGCGACACGGCCGAGGACACCAATCAGTTCGCGCTCGGCCACAACGGCAACCTCGTCAACACCGAGGCGCTCGCCAACGAAGCGGGCATGTTCCCGGGCATGGTCTCGAGCGACAGCGATCTCGTCGCGGAGCTGTTGGCCAAGGAGATCGCGAAGCAACGCGATGAGCGCAGCGACGATCGCGCCCTCGAACGGGCGTTGATGATCGTGTTGCCGATGTTGGAGGGAGCCTTCTCGTTCGTGCTGGCCGACGAGGGCCACGTGATCGGTGTGCGCGATCCGAACGGGTTCCGGCCACTGTGTCTCGGCAAGCTCGAGCACGGATGGGTCCTGGCATCCGAGACCCCGGCGCTCGACATTGTCGGCGCCCACTTCGTGCGGGAGATCGAACCAGGCGAGATGGTCGTCATCGACGCCACCGGCTACCGGTCCGTCCGTCCCTTCCCCGACTCGACGGTCGAGCCGGCACTGTGCCTCTTCGAGTTCGTGTACTTCGCTCGGCCCGACAGCCGGTTGTACGGCCGCGGTGTCCACCAGGCCCGCGTCCGCATGGGGGAGCAACTCGCCGAGCAGGCGCCAGTCGACGCCGACATGGTCATGGGCGTTCCGGAGTCCGGCGTGCCTGCCGCGGAGGGTTTCGCCCGCGTCAGTGGCATCCCGTATGGCCAAGGACTGGTGAAGAACCGCTACATCGGCCGAAGCTTCATCGCACCGAGCCAGGCGATGCGTGAGTCCGCGGTGCGGATGAAGCTCAATCCGCTACGCGAGAACATCGCCGGCAAGCGCCTTGTCGTGATCGACGACTCCGTCGTGCGCGGCACCACGCAGCGCCAACTCGTGAAGATGTTGCGCGAAGCCGGCGCCACCGAGGTGCACCTGCGGATCACGTCGCCGCCGATCAAGTGGCCGTGCTTCTACGGCATCGACACCGGCAACAAGGGCGAGCTCATCGCCGCGCAGATGGAGCGCGAAGAGATCAAGGAGTACTTCGGAGCGGACAGCCTCGAATACCTCAGCCTCGATCGGTTGAAGGAGTCGACGGGTGCGGTCGGTGCCGGTTTCTGCGATGCGTGCTTCACGGGGAACTATCCCGTCGACGTTCCCGTGAACCTGCGCAAGGAAGTGCTCGAGGGCAACACCATGCCGCCGGGCGAGCTGGAGCGAACGTTGCACGAACCTCCGTTGTTGACCCCAGAGCCGTAGAAGCCGCGAGTGGGTGAGTCCTACAAGGACGCCGGGGTCGACATCACCGCCGGCGAGGAGGCGGTGGAGGCGATCAAGGAGGACGTGCGCTCGACGTACCGTCCGGAAGTCATCGGCGACATCGGCGGGTTCGGCGGGTTGTTCGCGTTTCCCCAGCACCGATTCACCAACCCGGTGCTGGTGTCCTCGACCGACGGTGTCGGCACGAAGGCGCTCATCGCGCAGGCGGTCGGCCAGTTCGAAACGATCGGTATCGACCTCGTCGCGATGTGTGTCGACGACTTGGTTTGCCAGGGTGCGGAGCCGTTGTTCTTTCTCGACTACATCGCGGTCGGCAAGCTCGATCCCGCACACATCAAACAGCTCGTCAAAGGCATCGCCGAGGGCTGCCGAACGGCGAACTGCGCCCTGGTCGGCGGCGAAATGGCCGAACACCCTGGTGCGATGGAGCCGGGCGAGTTCGACCTGGTCGGTTTCGCGGTAGGAGTCGTCGAGCGCGACCGGCTCATCACCGGCGAGCACGTGCGGGCCGGTGACGTACTCGTCGGCCTGCCGTCGCCCGGCCTTCGATCGAACGGCTACTCGCTCGCACGGCGCGTGTTGCTCGAAAGAGCGCGCCGCTCGCTCTCCGAGCCGGCATACGAAGGCGCCCATCACGATCTGGCGGAAGAGCTCCTGCGACCGTCGGTCATTTACGCGCCGGCCGTCCCGGCCCTGCAGCGGGTCGTGGAGGTGCGGGCGGCCGCCCACATCACCGGTGGTGGCATGCAGGGCAACCTCGCACGCGTGCTCCCCGAGCGGTGCGATGCCATCGTCGACCGGGACTCCTGGGAACCGCCCCGCATCTTCGACGAGATCCAGCGTCTCGGGGACATCGACGACGACGAGATGGCCAAGGTGTTCAACCTGGGCATGGGCATGGTCCTGGTGGTCGCCGAGCCCGACCTGCACAAGACCCTCGACGTCCTGAGGTCGGGAGGCCATCAACCGCGGCAGATCGGCACGATCGAGCCCGGCCGAGGAGCCGTGCGCATCGTCGGCCGAGAAGGACCGGGTCGTTCTACCTAAGTTCCGTTCCGGGTGGGGCCGAAGGTAGAGCTATGGCTCGCATCCTCGTCGTCGACGACGAGCCCGACATCCTGCTGCTGCACCGACTGAATCTCGAAGGCGCCGGTCACGAGGTGCTGCTTGCCGCGGACGGAATGAAAGCGCTCGAGCGCATCGACACCGACCGGCCCGATTGTGTGGTCCTCGACGTCATGATGCCGGTGCTCGACGGATGGGGTGTGCTCGAGGCGCTGCAGCAACGGATTGGTGCGCCGCCCGTTCTTGTCGTGTCCGCAAAGTCGGCAGCCGCCGACATCGAGCACGCATTGGCGATGGGGGCGAAGGCCTACCTGTCCAAGCCGTTCAACGCGCAGACCTTGCTGGAAGAGGTCGCCGCGCTGGTGGGCAGCGTCAACCGCGCCAGCTGACGTTGCACCACGTGCGCCGCTCGCACACAGGACAACGCAACCAGTAGTCGTGCTTGCGCAGCGGCATGAACAACGAGCCGGTGAGCAAGCGCACTCCCACGTCGGCCACCGGCACGCGCGCTCGTCCGTGGCACGACGAGCAGTCCACGACAACCGTGCCCGGTTCGGGCGGCCCTACCGAAAACATCGCGTCTCGACCGTCTCGCTTGCGTCCAGGCTTGAGCTGTTCGGGGGGTGCCGAGACCGGCGCCTCGAACAGCGCTCGCTTGCCCTCGGGATCGAACCTCGTCATTGGAATATCGCTCTGGCCAACTGACGGTAGGCATCAGCCGCCTTCGAGCCAGACGCGTGCGTGAGGATCGATCGTCCCTGACCCGGCGCCTCGGCCACCCGAACCGATTTCGGGACCGGCGGATCGAGAACGTCGAGCCCGTAGCGCGAGCGAACGTCGTCGATGACCGATGCTGCGAGTTTCGTGCGACCGTCGTACATCGTCGCGATCACTCCTCGCACAGAGAGCTCGGCGTTCGTGTACGAGCGCACATCTTCGACGGTGTCGAGCAGTTGTCCGACACCCCGCTGCGAGAGGCTCTCACATTGCAAGGGAATGAGGACCTCACCCGCGGCGGTGAGTCCGTTGATTGTGCAGATGCCAAGCGATGGCGGGCAGTCGATGAGCACCGCGTCGTATTCGCCGAGCAGCGGCTCGAGCGCGCGGCGCAATACGTACTCGCGGCCGGTCTTCGACAGCAGGTGCACTTCGGCGCCGGCCACGTCGATCGTCGAGGGCAGCAGGTGAAGGTCGTTGACCTTCAGCAGCGCGTCGGCCGCCGGGCATCGTCCGAGCAACACATCGTGCAGTGAGCGCTCGAGGCCGTCCGGATCAGTTCCGGTCGACCACGTCAGGCAGGCTTGCGGGTCGAGATCGACGAGCAACGTCGGGATGCCGCGCTCGACGAGAGCGTCTCCAAGGGAGTGAACTGTGGTCGTCTTCGCCACTCCGCCTTTTTGATTGGCGAAAGCAATCACCCGAGCGCGGCCCACGAGTCGGATCATAGGGTCTCGTGGCGGCGGGCTGACAGGGCAGAAATGCGCGCGATCCCACCGACGACGGCGAGCGACGCCGCAAGGAGGATGAACGGATCAACCGGCGCGCGTTGGCGCGCGTCACCGAGGAACAAGGCGGTCCCAACCCACAACAGGGCAGGGGCGAGCCAGAGCGTCGGCGGCGCGCGGCGAAAGGATCGCGTCACGCAGCCGGCCGCGGCGAGGACCGCGACCATCCAGAACGACACCATTGCGACCGCGGCGGCGCGCCGGCTGTAACCGCTCTGCTCCGCGACCTGTGCGCTCTGATCGAGTCCCGTGAGTTCGAGCATCCGGTAGGAGTTCCACAGCTCCGCTTCGATCGGCGACGTCGGATGTCGCCTGATGAACTCGAACCCCGACGATCGGAGCCTCGCCCCAAGGGTGACCTCGTCGAGAGAGCGGTCGCCGAACAGGGGTGCGAGGTCGGCGACGCCGGTCGGAGGGCGCCACTGGAAATGCGTCGGATACCCCTCGCCGGCCGCGTCGGGGTTGTACAGGCCGGCGAGGTTGTAGCCATCGATGTCGCTGACGGGGACGAAGTGATGGAGCTTGGCCGCGTTGCGCAGCTGCCATGGAAGGAGCACCACCGCGACCGCGCCAACGACGAGACCCGCTCGCTTCATTGCGGCGCTCGCACGCCAGTTGGTCCGCGGCCGCGCCAGAACCAGGAGCACCAACGCCGGGAGGATCGTCACACTGCTCGGACGGGCGAGGATGCCAAGGCCTGCGCAGGCACCGGTGAGCACAATCCACCAGTTGGCCGACGGGCCCTGCTCACGAGCGATCAACGCCGCCAACAACCCCATGAGCATGATCGGAATGAGGATCGACTCCGACATCAACGCGGTCGTCGTCAGCACCAGCGGTGGGTACACCGCCGCGAGAGCAGCGACGACATGTGCGGTGCGCCGATCGAACAGGCGCACCGCGATGAGCCACAGCAGGACGACGGTCGCGGCGCCGAGCCCGGCTTGCACCAGCCGGGCGGCCACGATCGAGTCGCCCGTCACTTTGTAGATCGCGCCCAGGAACAACGGATACAGCGGCGGCCGGAATGCCGTCGGACCGCCCGACGGTGACAAGAGCGCGGAGCCGAAGCCCTTGCCGGCCGCGAGCAACTGGCCGAGACGGTTGTAGTCCCAAGGGTCGCTGCCGAGGACGAGGTGGCGCGTGGCCATCACGGTGCGAGCCCGAACGAAGAACCCCACGAGCGCGATGAGTGCCACCCACCATCGGTCGTTGATCGGGTGCCGTGTGGCGGTCGCGGCAGTCGCGTTCACCCAGACGCGCCTCGATCTCAGGGCCGGCCGCTCGATGATCAGATAGCTGACTGCCGCAATCAGCAGAGCCAGCGGCAACGCGACGGCGAACAATCTCGGAAACGAGTCGAGTGCCGGTCGATCTGCGAGGCGCTCGATGATCGGCACGTGCCAGATGTAGAGGCTGTAGCTCGCAACACCGACCAATGCCAGCGGTCGCCAATCGAGCGCACGCACGAGCCTGCCTCGTTCGAGGGGCAGCACGACCGCGCCCACCGTGAGAAACGACGCGACCGCGACGAGCGGCACGGACCAGTCGTAGGTCCAGAAGATCGTCACCCAGACGGCCGCGGCCGCCCCGAGCCACACATCCGGTTTCGACAGTGCGCCGCGAAGCCAGCGTGGTCGGTTCTCCTCCCACTCGAGCTGCAGCAGCGCGAGGACCATGCCCGGCACGAAGCCGTAGAACGTCGCGGGCAACGAGTACGCCCAGACCAACTGAGGATCAGGGTCCATGCGACGCAACACGATGCTCGCCAGCGCGGCCAGCAGGAGGACCGCGATCGCCGGTCGGCGCTGGCCACGAGTCACTTTCGCCAACGCCCACGCCAGCAACGGCAGCAGCAGGTAGAAGTGGAGCTCCACCACCACGGACCACATGGGGCCGTCGATGGCTTGGGCGGTCTTCTCCGAGAACCCTTGGGCAAAGAGGGTGAACCGCCACCACTGCGTCGCCGAACCGCCGTCTTGTGTGAACACGAGCAGCGCGACGACCGCGAACCAATAGAGCGGCAAGATGCGGAGAGCCCGGTTGCGGGCGTACGTCCAAAGATCGATCCGAGCACCGCCACCGAAGTCGCGGCGTGCGAACGGTCGGAAGATCAGAAATCCGGACAGCGCGAAGAACAGCTGCACGCCGAACCCGCCACCGGCGATCGCCCGGTGCAGCAACGAATCGAACGACGACGGACCGAAATTGTGGGAGTACAGCCAGACATGCGACGTGAGTACCGCGAGCGCGGCAATCGCCCGGAGCGACTCGATGCGCGCCGAACGTCGCTCGCCGGCCTGGATGACCTCAGTGGTGGACGGAGCGTCGGCGTTCACGGCGTGGAAAACGAGAGGTTAGGGCGCGCTCGATCACGAGTAGGGTTTCCGCCACATGCAGCCGCGCGCCGCGTTGATCGAGCACCTGCTGAAGTACTCCGTCAAGCGAGGAGACTTCACCCTTCGATCCGGGAAGCAGAGCAACTGGTTCATCGATGCGAAGCAGACGACGTGCTCGCCTGACGGGATGTTGCTCGTCGCCGACGCCTTCCTGGAGGTGTTGCCAGACGACATCACGGCGATCGGTGGGCTCACCATGGGCGCCGACGGCATCACGTTCTCCGTCGCCGCCATCGCGGCGACGCGCGGGCGCATGCTGCGCAGCTTCAGCGTTCGCAAGGAGGAGAAGGACCACGGCGCCGGCGGGCGAATCGCGGGCACGCTGCAGCCCGGCGACCGTGTGGCCCTCACGGATGACGCGATCACGCGTGGCGCCGCCTTCCTCGAAGCGGCGGCCGCGGTGCGCGCCGCCGGCGCAGAGCCGGTGATCGCCATCCCGGTGGTCGATCGCGGCGGCACCGCCGAAGCGATGTGCGCAGCCGAAGGCATCGCGTTCACCCCGCTCGTCACCGCGTTGGATCTCGGCTTCGACTACGAGGGCTGACGAAGACGCTGTTCGGCGAGGTGATCGGCGGCGGCAGCCGGGGTGATTCCTTCTGCGTCCGCGACCGCGAACACGCGTCGCACGGTGTCGTGGATGGTCTCGACCTGCCGCAGCGCTCGCTCGCGGTTGTAGCCGTCCGCCCGGAGCTCGTCGGCGATGTTGATCACGCCACCGGCGTTGGCGACGTAGTCCGGCGCATAGAGCACACCCGCGGCCGCGAGACGCTCACCGTCGTCCTGGGTCGCGAGCTGGTTGTTGGCGCACCCGCACACCGCGGCGCACCGGAGTGCGGGAATGGTGCGGTCGTTGACCGACGCGCCGAGGGCGCACGGGCTGAGCACGTCGCACTCGGTCTCGTGGATCGTTGCAGGATCGATGGTTCGGGCGCCGAGCTCAGCGCCCAGCGCGGACGCGATGTCGCTGCGCACGTCGGCCAGCGTGAGCCGGCATCCAACCTCAGCCAGGTGGCGGGCGAGCGCGCTCCCCACCTTGCCCACGCCGGCGATGGCCACGTGCCGGCCCTCGAGCGACGGGTTCCCCCAGAGCCGCTCGGCCACCGCTCGCAGCGCGTGGAACACGCCCCACGCGGTCGCGGGTGACGGGTCGCCGGAGCCCCCGAGAGACTCGCTCGTACCGGTGACGTGCGGGGTCACCGTCCGGATGAGGTCCATGTCGGCCTGCGTGGTGCCGACGTCCTCGGCCGTGAGGTATCGGCCGCCGAGCCGGTCGACGAGCTTGGCGTAGGCGACGATCAGGGCCTCGGATCGCATCGTTCGCGGGTCTCCGATGATCACTGCCTTCGCGCCGCCGAGGTCGTTTCCGCAGACGGCGTGCTTGTATGCCATTCCCTTCGCGAGACGCAGCACGTCCACCAGCGCGTCGTACTCCGAGGCAAATGGATAGAAGCGGGTGCCTCCGAGTCCGGGGCCGAGCACCGTGGAATGGATGGCGACGATGGCGCGCAGACCCGTGTCGTCGTCCGCTGCGATCGCGACCTGCTCGGCGCCGTGGTCGGCCACGACATCGAGTAGGTCGAAGCGCATCGCACCCCTGACTAGCCCATCTCAACGTCGCAAATGAGCATTTCGGGCTATGGCCCGCGTGAGGCCGCGCTCTTATCTTTCAGGGAGGAACCGGACATGCCGCCCACACGGGGTTGCAGTCCACTGACAGAAGGACAACGACCAATGGCGCAGACCGACGACTTCGATGCTCCCGAGGCGCTACTGACCCCGTCAGAGGTCGCTGCTCTCTTTCGGGTCAACCCCAAGACCGTGACCCGCTGGGCGCGAGCCGGCAAGCTCACGGCGATCCGCACTCTCGGTGGCCACCGTCGCTTCCGCGTCTCGGAGATCCGCCGCTGCCTCGAAGAGATGTCTCGAGAAGAGGCGTAAAGCCCTGCGGCCGCTGGCCGCAGTTCTTGCGGCCTGTGCGGCCCGCCTTCACTAGCCTCCTCGAGTCTGATGACCGGGGTACGCGGGGGCCGTCCCGTGGCACAAGCGGTGCTGCGGCACAGAGGACTTGCACGTCTGGTCGCCTACGGAGCGAGTGCCGCGTTCCCTGCGCTCGCAACGAACCGAAGGTTCGTCATCTACTCCACGGGTCGAGCCGGAACCCAGTATCTCGGCCAGCTCCTCGATTCTCATCCGCTGATCAAATTTGGCGGCGAACTGCTGCATGCTCCAACTCGGTGGCCGGAACGCTTGATCAAGGGACGGACGGTCCTGGCCCGACGCTTGGGGGTGAACGTCTTTGGCGTCAAGGTGCTCCGCCGTGACTTGACCGAGCCCGACCGCCAGGTCGTCGACCCGAAGCGCTTCGTGGCTCGGATGCACGGCCAGGGGTACGAATTCATCTGGCTCCACCGCGAAAACGCGGTGCTCCAAGCGCTCTCGAGGATTCACGGCGAGACCAGCGGCTTTCATTTCTGGGGGCGCGGACGCCCAAGGTTCGAGTCGCTCACCGTGGATCCTGGACAGGTCATCGCCTATGCGTCTCGCTTCGAGGCTCATGCTGCGCTCATCGCCGAGGACATGGCCACGGTTCCCCACGTCGCACTCACGTACGACGACGACCTGGTCCCTGACGCCGCCCGGATCAGAACGCTCGAGCGTCTCTGTGATCTCTTCGAGTTGCCGTACCACGAGATGACGAGTGATCTGGTGACGGTGGCGCCTCGCCGCATCGCCGACCGGGTCGCGAACTACGACGAGCTGGTGGCCGCGCTCCGGGGAACGCCGCTCGCCCGCTACCTCGAACCCTCGCAACCTCCCACCTAGACGCGAACCACGACGAACAGCATTGCGGCCTCACAGGCGACCTTGCCGTTGACCCGGGCCACGCCCGAGCCTCGACCAGCGGTCGACCCCAACCTGTCCATCGTCGTCTCGAGTTCGAGCGTGTCGCCGGGGACGACCTGAGCGCGGAAGCGGGCCTTGTCGATGCCGCCGAACAGCGGCAGCTTCCCGGCGTACCGCTCATCGCTCAGCACGGCGATGCCGCCCAACTGCGCCAGGGCCTCGACCATCAACACGCCTGGCAGTGTCGGGCGCCCGGGAAAGTGCCCTGCGAAAAACGCCTCGTCGCCCGTCAGATGCCAGCGCCCGCGGGCCGAGACACCTGGCACGACCTCGTCGATCTCGTCCACGAAGAGAAACGGATGTCGATGAGGCAACACCTCCTCAGGGCGCATCGCCGACAGCTTCCTTGATTGCCTCCTCGAGGCGATCGATGCCGTCGGCCTTCTCGCAGTACACGTAGCCGCGGCGCCGGGTCTCGCGACTCAGACGCTGGTCGAACAGCGAGCTGAAGATGATGATCGGCTGCGTCGGCCGGCGCTCGCGAATGTCGTCGGCCACGTCGAGCCCGTCGCGGTCGGGCATGACCTCGTCGAGCACGACCACGTGCGGATCAAGAGTCTCGGCCTGCGTGACCGCATCGCTCGGGCTCGTGACGCCGACGACCTCGTAACCCTCGTCGGCCAGGATGCTGCGCACAAGCGTCACCATCTTCGCGTCGTCGTCGACCAACAGGACGCGAAGTCGGGAGCCGGCCGGGGTCACACCTTGATCTTCTCGCGTCCTGGGGCACGGAGTGGACGCTCACGCCTTGGCCGCCCGTTGACCAGCGCCGGAATGGGCCGTGTGGGTGGTGCGTTCGGGGGCACGACCACAAGTTCGGGCAGCTCGACGTGCTCGCTGACTCCGATCCGGTCGTGTACACGGCGCATGAATTTCGGCGCCCACCAGTTGACCTCACCGGCCAGGCGCATGAAGGCCGGCACGAGCGTGCCCCGGATCACGAAGGCGTCCATGAGGATCGCCAACGCGAGGCCGATGCCGAACAGCTTGATGAAGCTGACCTGCGAGGTCGCGAACGCGAGGAACACGACCGACATCAGTAGCGCCGCGGCGGTGACGATCCGTCCGGTGCGTTCCAGTCCTAGCGCGACTGAGCGGACGCTGTCGCCGGTGCGGTCGTGCTCCTCCTTGATCCGGGACAGCAGGAACACCTCGTAGTCCATCGACATGCCGAAGGCCACGCAGAACATCAGGATCGGCGTCGTCGCGTCGAGCGCGCCCGTCGGAGTGAAGCCGAGCGGGCCGGAAAGGTGTCCTTCCTGGAAGATCCAGACCATGGCGCCGAAGGTTGCGCTCAAGCTGAGCAGGTTCAGCACCACCGCCTTTGCCGGCACGACGACGCTCCCGAACATCAGGAACATCAGCACAAAGGTGATGGCCGCGATGATCAGCAGCGCGAGCGGGAGCTTCGAGAACAATCCCGCCTTCGAATCGACGAGCTGCGCCGACATGCCGGCCACTTGCACCTTGAACGGCGCGTTGATGGCGCGCACATCCTTCACCAACTGCTCGCCTTGGTCGGACAACGGCTCGATCGACGGAATCACGCTCACGAACGTGGCGCCATCGGTCACGAACCGGGAGTACAACGCCGGGTTGGTCGCGGCCGGGATGGCCGGACCGCCGTGGAGATAGCTGCCGGTCGCCGCGTCCACGCGGGACACTCCGGGGAGAGTGGCCAGCCGGGTGGCGTAGGCGTCGATCTCGGCGGTGTGTGCGCGGGCGTCGAGCCCGGGGGAGACGACTGACAACGCGCCCGCCTCCTTCGAGGTGAACTCGTTGCGGATGATGTCGGCAACCTGTCGTGCCGGCTTGTCGGGAGGCAGCACGCGGTCATCTGGCAAGCCCAGTTGCATACGCAGCACGGGGCTGCCGAGGAAGAGCAGGACGAGGATCGCCGCCGTGGCGTACGGCACCGGCCGGCGCATCACCCGCAACGCCGTGTTGTGCCAGAAGCCCTCTTCCGGCGGGTTGATCGATTGGCGTCGAATCGTGAGGGCGTCGACTCTTCGGCCCAGGACAGCGAGCAGTGCGGGGAGCACGACGACCGCGTACAGGCCGGCGAGGGCGGCGACGGCGATGCCGGCATATGCGAACGACTTGAGGAACGCGAGCGGGAAGACGAGCAGCGCGCACAGTGATGCCGCGACAGTGAGGGCGCTGAATCCCACGGTTCGACCGGCCGTCGCCACCGTGCGCTCGAGCGCGATCTCGGGTTCGGCCCCGGCGCGCAGCTCCTCGCGGTAGCGGGAGACGATGAACAGGCTGTAGTCAATGGCGAGGCCGAGCCCCATGCCGGTCGTGAGGTTCAGCGAGAACACCGACACCTCGGTGAAGCTGTTGATGATCAGCAGCACGAGGAAGGTGCCCACGATCGACAGCGCGCCGATCGCAAGTGGCAGCAGCGCGGCAACACCGCTTCCGAAGACGATCAGCAACAGGATCAGCGTGATCGGCAGGGCGATCATCTCGGCTCGCACGAGGTCGTGTTCGATCGTGAGGCCGACCTCACGGAAGATCTCGCCGAACCCGCTGACGGCCACGGTGACGCCACCACCGGTGCGGGCGTACTTGGGGCCGAGCACGTCCATGGCCTTGTTGATCTCGTTGGGGGTGCCGTCGAGGCGGGCAAACACCAGCGCTCGATGGCCGTCGGCAGTCTTGAGCGGCGGGGCGCCGCCCGTGCTCCAGTACGACGCCGCGAACACGACGCCCTTCTCGTGACCGAGCTCGTCGGTCAGGGCGTGGCCAGCGGCCTGCACGGTGAGATCATCGACGGTGGTCCCCGGGTCGGCGGTGACGAGCAGGATGATGTTGGGCATGCCCGCTTGCTTGAAGTGGGCATCGAGGTAGTCCTGCGCCTTCGTCGACTCGGCACCGGGATCGTTGAAGCCGCCCGACGAGAGCTTTGAAGCGACGCTGCCCCCGAGCATGCCCGAGACCGCAAAGGCGATCACGGCGGCCACGAGGATGAGCCGGCGACGGCGGACGATGCTGCGGGCAAGACGGATCAGCGGCGACGGGTTTTGCACCATTCGGTCATCGTCCAGTTCGGACGGTGCAAAGTCCAGATGACGTGCGTCACTGTGTCTCGACACGATCTCACTCACCTTCGGCTCGCTCGAACGTGAGTGCCGCTCGGCCGCTGGCGCTTCCCCTCGCCGCCCCGACGAAGGATGCGCGACGCGGTCCCAGTAGGTTCGCTCGGGTGGCGGAGCTGACGTTTCCCGGTGCGCGACGGCCGGATCGGCAGCGCTGGGTCAGCGATCACGGGTTGCGCCTGGCGGTGTGGGAGTGGGGGGACGCCGACGCTCCTCCGTTGCTGCTCGCACACGGCGGGTTCGATTTCGCCGGCACGTACGACGTGTTCGCCCCGTTGCTGGCTGACGCCGGTTGGCGCGTCGTGAGCTGGGACCAGCGAGGGCACGGCGACTCCGACCATGCCGTGCTCTACAGCTGGGACGCCGACGTGCGCGACACCCTCGCGGTCCTCGACTCGACGACCCGCCTGCCCGTTCCGTTCGTCGGCCACTCGAAGGGAGGCAGCCTCGTGATGCAACTCGCCGAGGCGCTCCCGCATCGGTGCACGCACCTCGTCAACCTCGATGGGCTGCCGTCGCGGCGCAGCTGGCCCGATGTTCCCGACCACGAGCGCACTCGATTGCTCGCCGGTGAACTACGGGGCTGGCTCGACCACCGAGCGTCCGCGGCGACGAAAGAACGCAAGACCGGCACGATCGACGAACTGGCGGCGCGGCGTCAGCGTATGAACCCGCGGCTGACGCTCGACTGGCTGCGTTACCTCGTGACGATCGGTGCCCGAGAAGACGCGCCCGGGGAGTACCGATGGAAGCTCGACCCGATCATGCGCTTCGGCGGGTTCGGTCCGTGGCGGCCCGAGTGGTCGATGATGCGGATGCCAGGCCTGGCAATGCCGGTGCTGGGGGTGCTCGGCCTCATCGGCGAAGCGATGGGGTGGGGCACGCAACCCGAGGACGTGGCCCGTTTCCTGCCGCCTGGTGGCACGCTCGTTCCGCTGGAGGACAGCGGCCACTTCGTCCACGTCGAACACCCGCGCAAAGTGGCCGACCTCGTGCTCGACTTCATCGACGACCCGCCCGCCGGTGCGTCGTGGGGCCCGGTGGGCGCAGGACCGTCCGCACCCAGCATGGTCCCAGCTCGGAATGCGAGCCCGACGGTCCGCCTCCGGCACGCGCGGGCGGAACTCGCACTGCACGAGTTGCGCGATGGAGAGGGCCGGGCGTTGCTGCTGCTGCACGGTCTGGCCGAGCGCTCCCCCGACACCCTGCCGTCGTATCTCGTGGACTGGCCAGGGCCCGTGTTCGCACTCGACTTCGTCGGACACGGGGAGTCGACCGTGCCCTTCGGGGGCGGTTACACCGCCGAGATACTGCTGGCGGACGCCGACACCGCGCTGCGTCACCTCGGCGAGGCGACCGTGCTCGGACGCGGCCTCGGCGCCTACGTCGCCCTGCTCCTCGCCGGCGCCCGTCCCGATGCAGTGTGCGGCGCGATCCTGTTCGATG
>JBEEGD010000313.1:0-5294 GCA_041166685.1 Acidimicrobiaceae bacterium
GACGCGGGCGTCACCGAGAACGTGAGGAACGGCGTGTCTGCCGGGGCCGTCAACGATCCCGGTGCGGAGACCTCGATCGGAACTCCCGCGTGATCGAGCGCGGCGAACCACGCCTTGGCACTGTCAGCCGCAAAGATGTCCTCGAGGAGCTTGGTGAGGTCGTCATCGTTCGCGGTTCGCGCGTCGGCGTCGACGAATCGAGCGTCGTCGGCCAGGTCGGGGCGAGCGATGGCGGCGCACAGGCGGCGCCAATGGGCCTGCGTGACCGCCGCGACACAGATCCAGCCGTCGGCGGTGTCGTACAGCCGGTACAGCGCGTGGTATCCGAGTTGCATCGCGTCGAGCTTCGGGCGATCCGGCCCGGTGCCATCGGGGAACGCGAACGTGCCCGAGGATGTCGCCAGGCACGCGTTCAGGATGGAGGTCTCGACGAGCTGGCCCTCGCCCGTCCGCATTCGGTGATAGAGCGCCTCGACGATGCCGATGGCCGCGAGGAAGCCGTTGCCGAGATCGCCCATCGACGTACCGAAGAACGGCCGACCGCCGCGCCAGCAACCCCCGTCTTCCCACTCCTGTCCCCCGAGGGCGGACCCGGACTGGTCGGTGCCTGGGATGTTGGCCGCGGAACGGACCCGATCGAATCCTCGGCTCGCGCAGTAGATGATCGAGCGGTTGTGCCGACGGAGGTCGTCGTAACCGACGCCCAACCTTTCCGCGACGCCCCACCGCATGTTGTGGGTCACGACGTCCGCGGTCTTCGCGAGTTCAAGGAACGCCGCCAGTCCGTTGGGCTTGCCGAGGTTCAGCAAGATGCTCCGCTTGCCGCGGTTGGCCATCTGGCCGATACCCGTTTCCAGCCACGGCCCGTCCCATGGCGCGTTGACCTTGATCACATCCGCACCGAGATCCGTCAGCAAAGACGTGCCGTACGGACCGGCGAGCGCCAGTCCGATGTCGAGGATGCGGACGCCCGCCAGTGGACTTGCACCCGCGACGATCTGTGTCGAGTTGGCTTGTGCGACTGCGGGCGTCGCCGTCGACGCTTCGTGCAGCACGTCCTCGGTGTGTTGACCACGGCGAGGCGCGGGACCCCGCACCGCGCCCGGCGACGCGCTCAGCTCCGTGATGATGCCGAGATGGCGAATCGGGCCCAGTTCGGGGTCGTCGACCTCCACGACACAGCCGTCGTCGAGCAGCAAAGGGTCCGACAGCGCTTCCTCCGGCGTCCGGACGATCTGCACGCCCTCCCGCACACGCTCACCCCATGCCCGCCACTCGTCGGCGGTGAACTTCTTGAACGCCGCCTGCATGAGCGGCAGGTAATGGAACAGCACGATGATGTTCTCGGGCTCCATGCCGATGCGGGACGGATCGATGCGCCGGTGCGCGTACTCCGGGGGTACCGCATCCTCGAGCCGATCGTGCTCGGCCGCGTCGACGATCGACTGTGGCTTGATCGGCCATTGATGCACCCACCGGCCGTCGCGACACTCGAACAGCCCGCGCGGCGCGCCGCGCAGGTTCATCCACGTGTTCCCCGTCGCCCCGCCCGTGCGTTTCGTGGTCGGAGCAAACGCGGCCCGAGACAGCATCGACGCCTCGACGTGTTGCCCGACGCCGGTGCGCTCGCGAGCGACAAGGGCCGCCGCGATTGCCAAAGTCGCGTGGTAGAAGCCGTTGATGCTCATCCAGGGCGACGCGCTGAAGATCGGACCTTCAGGACGGGCCGCTTGTTCGGCACCTTCTGGGATGTCCACCTCGGGAAGCCCGAGGTCGCCGGTCGACATGATGCCGCCGCGTTGCGCCCACTGCGACCCGGTCCGTGCCGCGACCAACGCCTCGTAGCCCGGGCGATCACTGTGCTCGTTGCCCGCGCCGTAGGCGGTGAGCGAGCACGTGATGAGCCGCCGGTTACGCGTGGCCAGCGCGTCATGGTCGAGACCGAGCCGCTCCATGACGCCCGGTCGAAACGAGTCCAAGACCACGTCGGCCTGACCGGCGAGCGCCAGAAGCGCTTCTCGCCCGTTCGCGTCTCGGAGATCGAGGACGGCACTGCGTTTCCCGCGGTTCCACACGCGATGGCCGACAAGGTCGGCAAGCGGATCGTCGGGCGCCTCGATGCGGGTGACGACCGCGCCCTGGTCGGCGAGCATCATTCCAACCATCGGGCCGGCGATCCCCGATGTCAGCTCGAGGACCTGCAAGCCGTCGAATGCACCCACCAGTGAACCCCCTGGATAGCTTCAACGGATCATAGCACTTACTATGGTTGTCGCAACAGGCGTCGAGGTTCCTCTACGCCGACCCGAGGAACACGGCTCGGGCGATGTCGTCGCGCTCCAGCAGGTCTCTTGTCTTGCCCTCGAAGCGAACCGCCCCTTTCTCCATGAAGATCGTGCGTTCGCAGACGTCCGCGGCAATGTTCAGGCTCTGCTCGACAAGGATGACGGTGGTTCCTTGACGGTGGATGGCACGCACGATCGACAGCAGTTCCTGCACGACGACCGGAGCCAAACCCAATGACAGTTCGTCGATGCAGATGATCGCGGGTTCGAGAAGGACTGCTTTCGCGAGCGCGAGCTGTTGTTGGTCACCGCCCGACAGGGTCGCCGCGCGCTGGGAGAGGCGCTGCCGCAAGATCGGGAACGTGGTGAGGACCAGTTCGCGCCGCTCCTTCAACAGGCGAGCGTCGGCGCGCAGTGTGAGGGCCTGCACGTCGAGGTTCTCCGCGACGGTCATGTCGGAGAAGACGCCCTTGCCACCCTGGACGAGAACGATGCCGCGGCGAACGAGTTGCTCTGCCGGCCGGCCAGTGACGTCGTTGCCGTCGATTGACACGCGCCCGGATGACGGGGCGGAGAGGCCGGCGACGACGCGCAACAGCGTTGACTTCCCGGCACCGTTGGTCCCAAGCAGCGCGACTGCCTCGCCCTGATCGACGTGTGCGGTCACGTCGAACAGCACCTGAAGCCGCCCGTACGAGAAGTTCACGCCTTCGACGCCGACTGCCGCTCCGCTCACGGCTGGTTCCCGTCGGAGCTGCGACGCGCTCGGAGCGGCTCGCGTCGGCGACTCGCTCGCGGCCGCTCTGCCACTGCGACCGACGCGTCGTGTTCGAGGGTGCGCGTCCGAATGACGCCGTTCGTCACGGCCGTCGAGCCCGAGCGCCCGATGGCGACCTCGTCGGTGCCCAAGTAGCTCGCGATCACCCGCGAGTCGGCCCTCACCTCTTCGGGCGTGCCCGATGCGATGACGCGGCCGGCAACCATCGCGTAGACGCGGTCGCACACACCCATCAGCAGCGGCATGTCGTGCTCGACGATGAGAATCGAGCAATCGAGCTCGTCCCGTATTCGGCGAAGAACAGGGCCGAACGCCTCGGCCTCGCGTTGGGCCACGCCGGCAGTCGGCTCGTCGAGCAGGAGCACCCGCGGCTGCGCCACAACTTGCGCGGCGAGGTCGCAGATCCGCCGCGTGCCGGTGGACAGTTCACCGGTGAGCGCACCACCCCAGGCGGTGAGCCCGAGCCGATCGATCACCTCCTGGGCGGAGCGCAGGTTCCGGGCCTCCGCATGCCGGACCCACGGTGCGCCGATAGAGGAAGCGAGCATGCTCGACCGGTACCGGTTGGCCATCGCAACCTGGATCGTTTCCGTCACGGTCAATCCCGGGAACAAGTGAGCGTCCTGGAACGTCCGGCCGAGACCTAGGGCCGCGCGCACCTCCGATGGAAGGTCGGACAGGTCGAGCGAGCCGAGCGTGACCACGCCGTGGTGCGGACGGAGGCGGCCGGAGATGACATTGAGCAGTGTCGACTTGCCGGCGCCGTTCGGGCCGATGAGGCCGACGATCTCGCCGGGCCGAACCTCGATCGACGCGTCGTCGAGCGCGCAGATTCCGCCGAAGGAGAGACTCACCTCACGGATGACCAGCGTCGGATTGTCCGACGGGTCCGGCACAGGAGGCGCGGTTACCGCCCAGTTGTCGAGGCGACGTTGCCACCAGTCCTGAGCGACACCAGCGAGGCCGTGCGGCGTGCGAACAATCGTGACGATCAGCCCGGTTCCGCCGAGCAGCAACTGGAAACCGAGGCTTCCTCCCAATGGGCCGAAGTACGGCGTCAGGTGCGGCGCGACAAAGAAGGTCAGGGTGTAGAAGACCGCGGCCGCCACGATCGCGCCCGCGATGGAGCCGAGCCCGCCGATCACCGGAAGCGCGAGCACCGCCAGCGACAAGGTCGGTTGGAACTGCGCGAACGACACGGCGCGCCACGCGTCGGCCCACAGCACGCCGGCCATGCCCGCGAGGAACCCCGACAACGCGAGCGCGGCGACCTTGACGGTGGCGGGCGTGACCGAGAATGACGAGGCCGCGCGCTCGTTGTCACGCACCGCGATGATCACTCGTCCGGCCTGAGGCCGTCGCAGCGCGGTGAGGCCGAACGCGCACCCAGCGAGCACGACCAGGGAGAAGTAGTACACGACGATCTGACCTTCAGGGCGCCCGAGCCCCCGGGCCAGTGCAGGCGGCTGCAGGACGATGCCGAACGACGCATCGCTTCCGAACCACGACTGTCGGAACAACCACGCCGGACAGACGAGCGCCAGACCCAGCGTTGTCACCGCAAACGTGAGCCCCGGCACTCGCACCGCCGGCAAGCCGACGAGCGTCATCAGCACCGCGCCGGCGATGCCCGCGGGAATCAGCACGAACGGGAGCGACCATCCGTCGGCCAGCAAGTGCCCAGCGACGAATGCGCCCGCACCCAGAATCGCGAACTGTCCGAGGCTGATCTGGCCTGCCCACCCGATGGCGATCGTGAGCGAGACCGCGCACAGCGCGTACACCATGATCAGCGACAGCTGGAACCGGTGACCCTCCGACGTCCATACCGGGACCAGCGGAAGGAGCAGGCCGATCGTCACGAGCACGGTCACGCCGAGCGGCCGGTACCACCGAACGATCGGCAGAGCCTTCACCGCTTCGGGGATCCGCAGCGGAGCCCGCTCTGTCACCGCGGCACCCGTGGACGCAAACGCGTGACCAATGACGCGCCCACGGAACACCACGATCGCCACGATGAGCCCGAACACGATCAGGTGCGCGATGCCTCCGTCCGCGGTGATCCCCAACGCGAGCTGATTCGCGACGCCGATCAGCAAGCCGCCCACCAGCGCACCGGAAATCGAGATGAACCCGCCGAACGCAGCTGCACCCAAGGCGAACAACAGGAGATCGGGACCCAGCGCGGTCGCGTCGAATGACGACTGGGACGGCGCTTGCAGGATCGCCGT
>JBEEGD010000314.1:0-2911 GCA_041166685.1 Acidimicrobiaceae bacterium
CTCACTAGGTTCGGTCGACGGCGATGATCTGAAACGGAGGGCCGGACCTGGCAAGGGCCTGCCGCCGCCGCGTTCAGGTGAGGACGGGAGAAGCCTTGAAGCCCTTGACGGTGAGGTAGATGCCGAGCGACAGCTCCCACAAGAACTCCGGGATCGTCGCGATGCTCTGGACCGAGCCGCCTTGGTCGATGGCGCCGAGCACGACGGCGATCCCCGTGGCGCAGATCAGTGGACCGCCGATCAGCCCCAGCATGGCCATCGGCCGTGGCACCAGGCCGGACCGGTACATCAGGGAGCCCATGATCAAGCCGTTCCCGACGCCGACGACGAAGCCAGGGCCGAGCACGAACGTCCAGTCCTTGACGGCGACGAGCGACCTGCCGACCGTCTCAAGCGTGGCGGGGTCCGTGTTGGCACCCGCCAGGTCCTGTCGCAACGTCACGAGCGCCAGCATGCTGAGGATCCCGACCGCGATGAAGGTGCTTTCCATGACGCGGGCGGTAACGAACCCGAGGGCGAGGCCTTCGCTTTGCCGCTTGTGGATCGAGAACGGCACGACCGCCGTGCCGATGTTCGCGATGATCAGAAGCAGTTCCAAGAACGCTCCCACGAGCACCCGCGACTCCGAACCGGTACCGGTAATGAAGCCGGTGTCGTCCAGCACGGGGTTGTAGAGCAGATACGCCGATATCGAGGTGATGAAGGTGAGGATCCAGAGCACGCCCGCGATCCGCGCGATCCGCTGCTGCTGTTCCGTCGGCTGAGCGAGCGCTGCACCGGGAGACCGCTCGGGCGAGGACATCGACATACCGCTCCTACTGGTTGGGGGCGCGGACAGTCAAAGGCCGACCTGCCGAGGCCGACCACGAGTCCGTCCGCGATGACCACCCCGCCCCCTGCCGAGGCGAGGCTCCAGCGGACCATACAGCCGCAAAGCAAGGGCTCGCAAGGTACGACGGCGACGCCCGATCGTCTGCGTCACTGCTGCTCCCTGCAAGACGAACGGTGAATCGAGATTCAGGCCTTGAGCAGCTTGGTACGGTCGGCGCGGTGCGAGCCATCTCGCGAGAAGAGGAGGCCCCGACATGATCGTGGCGGGAGTCGACGTCGGGGGCACCAACATCGAGGTCGGTATCGTCGATTGGGACCATCAGGTCATCGACCGTGCGAAGCTCGACACGCCGAGCGGAGGCCCTGACTCGGTCATCGCTGTCATCGTCGAGTTAGTCGAGTCGCTGAGCGAGGCACCCGTTGCGGTGGGAGCGGGCATCCCCGGTGTTGTGCACGACGGCGACGTGCTGACCGTGCCGAATCTGGCGAACTGGGCGGATCAGGTCGATCTCGGCGGCGAACTCGAACGCCGGCTCGGCGTACCGGTGGCCTTGGGGAACGACGTGAACGTCGGTCTACTCGGTGAGTGGATCGCTGGTGCGGCCCGTGATGTCGACAATGTGCTCGGTGTCTGGATGGGCACCGGGATCGGCGGCGCTTTGATCCTCGACGGGCGTCCATTCAACGGTTCCCGCGGTGCGGCCGGCGAGATCGGGCACGTGGTTGTGCGACCGGGAGGAGCCTTGTGCAGCTGCGGTCGACGAGGCTGTGTCGAGGCGTATGCGGGTCGGCGGTCGATGGCGGGGGTGGCCGCAGCGATGGTCGACGCCGGCCGCCAGACCTCGCTGTTCTCGATCCGCGACGACGAGCGCAAGGACACGCTGACCTCAAGAGTCTGGGCCCGAGCGCTGGACGAGGCCGACGAGCTGGCCGAACAGCTCGTCGACATGGCGATCGAGACGCTCGGCATCGGCGTCGCGTCCGTCGTCAACATGGTCGACGTCGAACTTGTCGTGATCGGTGGGGGACTCGCGGAGAAGCTCGGTCAGGCGCTGGCCGACCGGATCGAGGCAGCTGCCGCGCCGTGGATGTTGCGCCCGAATCCCGAACTGACCTGGGTGCCGGCCGCCCTCGGTGACGACGCGGGCGTGGTCGGTGCGGCGTCGCTCGCTCGGGCGATGGTGATATCCGACTGACCGCTGCACGTCGCCGCGCGTTTCTTCGCGGCGCGGCGTCGCAGTGTGGAGCTTGTAACGCAGCGTCATCGCCGCGGGATGTGCGCGCGGCGATCGAGAGATCGGCGTACCACAGGGGACCGGGTTCGCGCGGGCGACGGGATTGCCGATGTCGTCGCTGCGGTAGCTGCCGGCGACGACTACTTGATGTGGAGGCTGATGCCCAGCAGCAGGAGCGGCCAAAGGGCGACGGCCAGCAGGGCAGACAGGAGGGGCTTGAGAGTGCTTGCGTGTGCGAAGTAGTGATGCGAGGCCGCGACGAGCACCCCGACGACCAGGTAGACGAGCGTGACGATTTTGGATCTCATCCTGCCACCAGCCTCGGTTCGCGGAGTTGCCTGGCCCGCGGAGCGACCGGCGCAACGCGGCGTGAGCACCGTCGCGGCCGCGCCCACCAACGAGGGCGGGTACGGACCCTACACCCGAGTGGCGCCGACGTTGCGATAGCAACGCCAACCTAGTAGCCGCGGAGGGGGATGTCCGCGGCGACGAGCGTGCCGCCGTCCGCTGGGCTCTCGACCCGGAGCCGGCCGTCGAGAACGGCCAGCCGGTCCGCCAGCCCGACGAGGCCGCTGCCGTCGCGCCGCGCGCCGCCGACGCCGTCGTCGCGCACTTCGAGCTGGAGCGTGCCGTCCTCGACGTGCGCCCGCACCGTGGCACCCGTTGCACGCGCGTGTTTTGCGACGTTGGTGAGCGACTCGGCCACGACGAAGTACGCCGTCGCTTCGACGGGTGCGGGGAGCCGGTCCGCGGATACGGTGACCTCGACCGGCACCGCCATCCGTGACGCAAGTGCCTCGACCCCCGCGCGCAGGCCGCCGTGCGTGAGGACAGCCGGGAGGATC
>JBEEGD010000315.1:0-6085 GCA_041166685.1 Acidimicrobiaceae bacterium
AATGCGTCGCGCAGCATCTGCCCGAGCTCCTGGTATGACGACGGGGCGACGATCGTCATGCCCGGCACCTTCAAGAGCAGCGCCATGTCGAGCACCCCGTGGTGCGATGGCCCATCGTCACCCGTGATGCCGGCGCGGTCGAGACAGAAGATCACCGGCTGGCTGTGCAGACCGACGTCGTACATCACTTGGTCGATCGCGCGAGTCAAGAACGTCGAATAGAGCGCCACGACTGGTCGGAGTCCGCCCATCGCCATTCCCGCAGCCGACGTGACGGCGTGTTGCTCGGCGATGCCAACGTCGATGACTCGCCCTGGGAAGCGCTCGGCGAAGGGCAGCAACCCGGTTGAGTCGGGCATGGCCGCGGTGATCGCCACCAGGTCGGGATGCTCTTCGGCGGCCTTGATCAATGCTTCGGTGAACGCGGCCGTGTACGAGCCGGGCTTTGCTTCGAGCGAAAGGTCGTGCAGACACTTGATCGGATCGTTCTCCGCCGGCGCGTAGCCGCGGCCCTTCTGCGTGAGCACGTGGACGACGATCGGGCCCTCGAACTCGGCCGCATCGCGAAGTGCGGCTTCGAGACCGCGAACGTCGTGGCCGTCGAACGGCCCGGTGTATCGCACGCCGAGATCCTCGAAGAATGCGCGGGGCTCGAAGTACTCGCGCAACGCGGCGACTGCCGCCTGCAAGCCGCGCTCCATGCGATCGCCGACCAACGGAAGGTCGCGCAGCATGCGATCAACCCGCGCCCGCTGCTTCACGTACATCGGGCTCACTCGGAGCCGCGCCACGGAGTCACCGAGCTTGGAGATCGTCGGCGCGTACGAGCGGCCGTTGTCGTTGAGGATGATGATGGCCTTGCGGCCGGAGTGCCCGAGGTTGTTCAGCCCTTCGAAGGCCATGCCGCCGGTCATCGACCCGTCGCCGATCACCGCGACGATGCGGCGGTCAGACGGTTCGTCCGGGTCGCGTTCGAGGGCGGTGGCCAGTCCGTGGGCGTAGCTCACGATCGTCGACGCGTGGCTGTTCTCGATCCAGTCGTGCTCCGACTCGGATCGGCTCGGGTAGCCCGACAGCCCTCCGGCCTTCCGAAGGTTCTCGAAGTCGGCCCGACGGCCGGTGACGATCTTGTGGACGTAGGCCTGGTGGCCGGTGTCCCACAGCACGATGTCGCGCGGCGAGTCAAACACACGATGCACGGCAAGCGTGAGCTCGACAGCGCCGAGGTTCGACCCGAGATGTCCGCTCATGCCGGGACGGGTGACCGCCTCGACGATGAACTCCCGGATCTCACTGGCGAGCTCGTCGAGCTCTGGGTAGGAGAGCCGGCGCAGGTCTGCGGGGCTGCTCACTGAATCGAGGAGCATGGCGGAACAGACGGTACTGCGTGCGCGCGTGCATCCACCATGCAGCCCGAGACCAGCAGGTCAGGGCAGGTGTTTTCCGAACCAGTCGAGCGTGCGTTGCCACGCGTCCTTGGCCGCCTCGGGATGGTATGCAGGCCGTTGGTCACAGTTGAATCCGTGGTCCGCGTCGGGATACCGCACGATCTCGTGATCGATCTTGGTGCGCTCGTCGAGCGTCGTGCGCAGTCGCTCGACGTCCTGAGTCGGGATGCCCTGATCGGCGTCGCCGAAGAAGCCCAACCAAGGGCTTTGCAACGAGGCGCTCTCGTCGATGAGCGGAGGGAACTGCGGGAATCGCCCGGTGACGATGCCGCCGCCGTAAAACCCCACGGCCGCACCGAGAGGACGGCGCAGCGCGGCCAAGAACGTCGTCCGCCCGCCGAAGCAGAATCCCACGATCCCGATGGAGGCGTCCTCGATGCCCTGCTTCTGCAAGTGTTCGCGCGCGGCGTCGATGTCGGCCAGGAGCCCTTCGTCGGTCAGGCCTTCGAACAGCGGCAGCACCTTCTCGAAGTCGTCGTACGGCGCGGTGCCGCCACCCGAACGATGGAAAATGTCGAGCCCGATGCCGCGATGGCCAGCAGCCGCCACTCGTTCGGTGATGTCCTCGATGTGGCCGTTCAATCCGAAAGCTTCTGGGATCACGATCACCGCAGTCGTCGCGCCGGCGTCGGGCACCGCCTCGTAGGTGCGCATCGGGCCGTCGGAGGTGGACAGCGTCACGTCTTGGGTCGCCATCGCGGCAGATTAGGTTCTGAGGCATGCCGTTGCCTGACGACGCACGCGAGGCTGGGTCGTCAGCGGTGTCGTCATGGCGCATCGCGCTGGCCGAGCGGATGGCCAGGATGATGCAGCGCGATCCGGAACTCGTCGACACCGCGATCGAAGTGGGCGTGGTCGATCGCAAGTGGCTCGAAGAGCCGGGTCGTCATCCGCTGTCGACTTCGACGACCCTCGACGTCGTACAGCGCTTCCTCGAGCGCTCGGTCGAACGCAAACCGTCGGCGATCGCGGCCATCGGACTGAACACCATCCAGATGCTGTCGTGGAACAGCGAGTCAAAATCCGAAGACGGCGCACCCGCCGACCTCGCAATTGCCTTCACCGACCTGTCGGGCTTCACGCGCTACACGGCGGACGCGGGAGACGAAGCCGCGACCGCGATGCTCACGGACCACCACCGCGCGGTCGGGCCGGTGATCCGCAGTCGGGGTGGGCGCATCGTGAAGCGCCTCGGTGACGGCCTCTTGCTGTCGTTTCCATCGTCCGAGGCCGCCGTCTTCGCCTGCCTCGAGCTGCTGCCGACCGCGCCGGAAGGTTTGCGGCTGCGGGCGGGGGTGCACTGCGGCGAGGTCGTCGTCACTCGTGACGACGTGATCGGCCATGTGGTGAACATCGCGGCCCGGGTCGCCGACTCCGCCAAGGGTGACGAGGTGTTGGTCACGGCCGACCTGCGCGCCTCGGTCGGTGAGCTTCGCGGTGTCACCTTCACGCGCGCTCGGAAGCGAACCTTCAAGGGCCTCGATGAACCGATCGCGGTGTGCAAAGCCAGCACAGTGTGACCACAGTGTCCGCTTCCATACTGGCGGCTTTTCGCTATCAGCGCGACGGGTTGACCACGAGCCCGCTGTACCACCACCTCTTGGGTGTCGCGATTGACGACGCGGAGGTGGGCGGTGTGTGCGCGGAGGTGCTCGCCAGAACGCCGGAAGGGGTCGAGCCGGTGCTCGATGCGCTCCCGTTGCGCTTTCTCGGTGGCGTGCATCGACTGGTGCTCGACGGCGACGCTCCTGATCTCGCCCGCTTCTACCCGTCGGTCGGCGGAAAGTTCGCGATCGATGACGCGGCGCTCGATCCTGCTCCAACGTTTCTTGCAACTGTGGCCGAGCATCGCAGTCAGGTCATCGAGGCCTTGGCTCGCAGCGTGCAGACCAACGAGGTGGGACGTTGTGCCTCGCTCTTGCCCGGGTTCCTCGCGGTGGCCGAATCGACGGGACTTCCGCTTCGAATCCTGGAACTGGGTACAAGCGCCGGTCTCAACTTGCGGTGGGATCACTATCGCTATGAAGGAGGCGCTGGCGGCTCGTCCTTCGGCGATCCCGATTCAGTGTTGCAATTCACCGGCGTCTACATCGATCCGCTGCCGCGTCTCGACGTGGAAGCGCACGTCGTCGAGCGGCGGGGGTGCGACAGGAACCCGATCGATGCAACGAGTGTCGCCGGCAGTCAACTCCTGCGATCGTTCGTGTGGCCCGATCAGCTCGATCGGCTACGCGCCCTTGACGCCGCGCTTGCGTTGGCGCCCTCGGTGCCGGTCCTGGTCGACCGCGCCGACGCCGCGGTCTGGGTCGCCGACCAACTCGGGCGAGTGACCGACGGCATGGCCACGGTGTTGTTCCAGTCGATCGTCTGGCAATACCTCACGCGCGACACCAGGGCCGCTGTGCGAAGCGCAGTGCGCGAGGCCGGTGCGGCGGCCACGGCGTCGGCGCCGGTCGCGTGGCTCCGGATGGAGCCGGGAGCGGAACCGACCAAGGGTGCAGATGTTCGGCTCTCGCTGTGGCCACCCGGCCTGGATCGGTCCATTGCCCTCACCGGTTACCACGGCCGGCCGGTGTCGCTACGCGAGTGACACAGATGCCGACTCGCGGCGTTTCCAGAACTCGGTGAGCTGGCTGCCGAGCAGATATCCGACACCGAGCACGGCGATCCCCACGGCGGCGTCGAGCCAGAAGTGGTTGGCGGTGACGATGATGCAGAAGAACGTGGCGACGGGATAGAGCGTGACGAGCGCGCGAGCCGAGCGCCGGCGCACGAGTGGGAACAGCACCAGCGCGCTCCACGTCGACCATCCCATGTGCAGGCTGGGCATCGCGGCGTACTGATTCGACAGCTTTTTCAATCCGCCGGAGTCGAACGACCAGAACGTCGGGAACTTGGCCAGCGTGTCGACGAAGCCGAAGTGCTGCTCGACTGGAGGGCCGAAGCGGTCGGGTGGCTCGTCGAGCAGTCGCGGCGGCATGAGCGAGAACGCGGCAAATCCAATGAGCGCGAGCAGCGTGGTGCACGCGAGCGTGTTGCGCCAGCGCGGGTAGCGCTCAGGGTCACGCAGGAACAGCCAGACGAGCGCGACGGCAGTGACGACGAAGTGCGCGGTGCCGTAGAAGACGTTCCAGGCCTGGATGAAGCCGTGGGCGGGCAGGTCGAGGTACCAGGACTGCGCGCTCTGTTCGAAGAAGAGTTTGAGACCACGCTCGATGTCGATGATGTCGATGGCGTGATCGAAGGCGATGCCGTTGGCATGGCCAGGTTCACCGCCGGCCGAGCCGAAGCGATTCCGAACCGTCGAGTACACGAGGTAGATCCCGACGATGTAGACGACCTCGCGCCAGATCGGCCGTCGACGCGCGGTCGCCTCAGGTTGGACTGACGGCTCCCTCACGCAGCAAGCGTCGCGCGACCTCGCCCGCCCACGGCAAACGCCGGTGCCCCGAGGAGACTCACCCCAACGTTGATCAGATACAGCAGCAGCCCGAGGGCGATGGCCTGCTCGGTGCGCACACCGAGCGGCGTGAGGAACAGCACGAAGGCGCCCTCACGCACACCGAGGCCGGCAATGGAGATGGGCAGCACTTGGGCGATGAGCACCGCCGGAAAGAACGCGAGCAGCGCGGTCGGGCCGACGGCCACGCTCATGCCCACCGCCTTGGCGGCCATCAGCGCGGCGATCACGAGCACGAGTTGGTAGGCGAACCCCACGGCGAGCACATGGAACGCGGCGGCGGGATGGCTGCGCAGCCGTTCCATCCCGAGATGCAACGCGGCCGCGAAGCGGCGCCAGCCATCGCTGCCGGCGACGCGGGCGCCGAACTGGTGGCTGGCCACGCTGACGAACACGAGCAGGAGCGCGACCAGCGTGCCACCGGCGAGGGCGACGGCCACCTCGGTGGCGCTGCCGAGTTCGCGCAGGCCCGGGTTCACGAGGAAGCCCACGAGCGTGATGACCGGGAGGACGAGCCAACCCGTGAGCCGTTCGAGCACGACGGAGGCGAACGAGGTGGTGGACTCGCCGTTCTCGCGTGACAGGCGCGACACCCGCAGCACGTCGCCGCCGATCGTGGTGGGCAACACGTTGGAGACGAACAATCCCGCGAGGTTGTGCGACAGCAGGTGTCCGAGCTTCGCGTCCTGTCCGAGTGCAGAGAGCACTGCCCGCCAACGCAAGGTCGACAGCACGATGCCGGCGAGCGTGAAGACCATCGCGAGCGCGAGGAACATCGCGGTGTCGCGGTTCCAGTCGGGCAGCAGGTCGTAGAACCGGAAGTGCGGCATGCGTCGAAGCAACACGCCGAACATCAGCGCGCTCAAGGCGATCCGCGCGGTGAGTACGACAGGGCGGCGGTGACGGCTCGCGAGAGAGAGCGGTGTGGGCACATCCGCGCTGTGCACCGCTGCTTCTTCCACCGCGCCCCTTTCCATCGAGCGGCCACTCTACGGGGAGGCCCCCCGCCGGGTCGACCGTCGTTCGCTACCCTTGGGGGCGAACCGCCTGAGTCTACGGCGACAGGTGTGAGTTCCTCGGCCATCTTCGTGGCCCTCCCGCAGGACGTTGTCAGGGAGCAGGCCCATGTGCTGCCGGTTCGTGTTCGCAGGACTCGTTCTTGCTGGGGTTTTGGCTG
>JBEEGD010000316.1:0-4894 GCA_041166685.1 Acidimicrobiaceae bacterium
GCCCAACAACGCGGCGATCTCGCCCTCGGCGACCGTGAGCGAGACATCGAACAGCACTTGCTGCGTGCCGTACGCAAAGTCGAGCCCGCGCACCTCGAGCGCGGCGTCGGTCGTGACGTGGGCTACCGGGACTTCGGTCTGGCGGGTTCGGACGGCGATGTGCGCGACAACGAGGAGCACGGTGCCAATCGCGCCGATCGCGAACGAGCCGGCAATGACGAAACCCGGTCCTTGCGCCTCGTCGATCGCGCTCGTGGCGACGAGCCCACCAGCTGCGCCCGCGACAACCCCACCTGCGAACCCGGCCACTGCCTTTCGTCGCAGCGGCAACGGAGTCGCCCCGATCACCGCTCGCACCACGACAGCTGATGCCGCGATCGCGACGACGCCAGACACCGCGAAGGCCAGCGGCCCGGCGCGACCGAGCATGACCCAAGCCGCTGCCAGCAACCCAAGGGCACGAGTCGATGCGTCCACGCTGTTCGGCGCCAGCCGTCGCGGAGCGCGAGGGCGAGCGTTCGACGTGCGCAGTAACTCGTCGGGAACGGAGAACTCGGCGGGCGCCGTCATCCGGTGAACTGAGGGAGCCACGGTGCCGTGGCGGCAAGCAACTCCGCGGTCATCGGCTCGATCGATCGAAGATCGATGCGTCCACCGAGCGGGTCGAGCGCAACCGCAGCTTGCACGAGGTCGGCGTCACCACTGACCGCGGCCTTCACGGTGAGTTCCTGGACCGCGACGTGACGACGCGTCCACTCTGCGCAGGGTGGAGGCGGCACGACGGCATCGCGTCCCCGGATGCCATCGCGGTCGACGACGCACATGGTTTCGACGACGACGTCATCTGGCAGGTAAGGAGCCTGACCGGCATTCGGCAGGTTCAGCGGCAGCTCGCGACGCGTTCCGGTCGTGAGCGAATCGATGATCGGCGCCACCATCTCGCCGGACTGCCACGTCGGCACTGGCTTGTCGCCATCGATGATCTGTTGGATCTCGGCGCGATAGGCGGCCTCGTCGCGCACACGATCGGCAATCGAGGTGAGCTCGACTCCCCATGCTTTGCCCCATTCCGACTCTTCGGTCAGAACCCAAGGAAAGAACTCGGCGACGTGCCGGTCGCCAGCGCCGGGCAACGCGCCATAGCGATCCAGGAGCGCGAGCTTCAGCTGATGCTCGTTGGCGAACCACGCGCTGTCGGGGCGATCGGCGAGCGCCCGCCGCAGCGACTCGAATCCATCCTCACCGCCTGCGGTCAACTCCGTGATCCACGGCAGGTGGTTGACGCCACTGATGGAGAAGCCGACCTCATCGGCGCGAATGTCAAGCGCGATCGCGACGAGCCAGCTCATGATGACGACCTCGTGGCAGAGGCCGACCGCCTTGATCGACGTTTCCTTGTTGATCGCGCGGGTCAGGCACGTCATCGGATTGGTCAGGTTCAGCAGCCACGCGTCGGGACATTGCTGCTCCATGTCGCGGGCGATGTCGACCAACACTGGGATGTTGCGCAGCGACCGGTTGATGCCTCCTGGTCCGCACGTGTCGCCAACCGATTGACGCACGCCATAGCGGGCGGGGATGTCGAGGTCGTGGGCCATCGACGTGAAGCCGCCGGTGGAGATCGTGACGGCGACGAACTCCGCCCCCTCGAGGGCCGCCCGCCGATCGGTCGTGGACTCGATGGACGCGCCGGCGCCCACCTCGCGGTTGATCCGCTCGCAGTACGCAGCCATCGGCGGCAGGGACGCTTCGTCGGTGTCGTGCAGGACGATGGTGGCGTCGGCCAGTGACGGCGTGGTCAGGATGTCAGTGGTGAGCTTGGGACCCCACTGCCTGCTGCCACCGCCCACGATCACGATCCGCATGCCAAAACCATGACACGCGTGTCAGGGTTGAGCGAGCTCGACCCCCGTGCGTTCGCGATCGAGCCATCCGAGCAACACGGCGACAGCTCGCGGATCGTCGCGGAGGTGGTGGCCGGCCCCGGCGATGATGCGCATCTCCGCTGACCCATGGGCGTCGGAGATCACACGGGCATCGAAGTCAGGGACCGAGTCGTCGTCGGTGCCGTGCACGACGAGCAGGGAGCGGGGGCTGTACTCGGCCACACATTGCACTGGGCGGATCGTTCGAAGGTCGCGGGCCCAGGCGTCGAACGACGACGGGAAGCGCGGATCGGTCACGAGGCCGACCTCGCGGGAGTACTCGAGCAAGCGCCGCGGCTGGCCGGCCCAGTCGTCGAAGTCGGCCGGACCGCCGAGCACGGCCACGCCCTTCACCCTCGGGTCGCGAGCACCGGCGCAGATGGAAAGGCCCGCTCCAGTGCCAAACCCCGCGATCCACACGCCGGAGACACCGTCGATGTCGCGCACGTGATCGACGGCGGCTTGGATGTCGGCCAGCCAGCCACCCAGCGAGAACTGTCCTTCCGACTCGCCGGCGCCCCGGCAGGTGAAGGTCAACACGTACCACCCCAACTCAGTGGCGATGCGATCCGCCAACTCCGGGTAGGTCAGCGCGGTTGCCGCCGCGCCCCCGGCGCCGGTGTGAAAGTGGTGAGCGAGTACGAGACCGGGCACGCCGGATGGGCTTCGAGGCGTCGGCGGAGTGGACAGGTGGCCCGACAGTTGGAGCGGACCTGACGAGAACCGATAGCTGCGGGGCACTACTCGGCTGCCGTTCTCATCCCTTCGCACCGATCGCAGCGGTGGTAGCCGCGGTTGCGGGCCTCGGGCAGCGTGTCGGGGCCGAAGGCCAGGTACGTCTCGGCTTCCATGAGCTCGCCGATGATGTCTGGCGCAGTGCACGCGTCGAGGTCATGGGCCACCTGGTTGCGCTTGTCGCCCACCCATTGATGGGTTTCGAACCTCGTCGGCCGCTCCATTGCGGCCAACGTAACGCGGAACGGGGAGCCCACGGTGGGCTCCCCGTTCCCTAAGAGTCACTGGAATAAGACCGGCAGGCGTTTGATATCGAGTGGGACGAATCCTCGACCGCGGTTGCCGGCGGCGGCTGGTTGGTATTCGCCGGTGGTCCAGCGGCCGCGCTAGCGGCCAGCCACCTCCGAAGTCCCGCAACTTTCACCGTTCAGCTGGACCACCTCCTTTCCTCGGTCCTGAGAGTGAACCACAACGGACTGAAAATCGGAACGCACTTCTGCCGAGAATGGCAGGAATCGTGGGAAATTCTTCATTGCCGCCAGGGCGCGTAGAGCGCAGGATGAGGCGGTGCCTCCTGTGTCCCGTCGCATCGTGGTCGTCGTCCATCCCGGCATCCAGAGCCTCGACGCCGTCGGACCCATCGAGGTGTTCTCCACGGCGAACCGGGAGGCCGGTCGCACCGCCTACACGACCGAGGTCGTCGCCACGACGGGGCCGACGGTCCGAGCGATGAGCGGCTTGGAAATCGTCATCGACCATCGCCTCCGAGGCGTGCGCGGCGGGCTCGACACGCTGGTCGTGGCGGGCGGTGATGGCACGGTCGACGCGATGCGGGACGGCGCGCTGCTCGAAGGGGTGCGTCGCCTCGCCGGCCGGGCACGACGGGTGACGTCGGTGTGCTCGGGAGCATTCATCCTCGCGGAGGCAGGCCTGCTCGACGGGCGCCGAGCGACGACGCATTGGTCGGTGTGCGAGCTGCTCGCGCGGCGTTACCCGTCGATCACCGTCGAGCCCGATCCGATCTTCGTGCGCGACGGCAACGTCTACACGTCGGCGGGCGTGACCGCTGGCATGGACCTCGCGCTCGCGTTGGTCGAGGACGACCTCGGTCGCGACATCGCACTCGCCGTGGCCCGACGGCTCGTGCTGTTCCTGCGCCGTCCCGGCAACCAGTCGCAGTTCAGCGCGCAACTCGCAGCCCAGGTGGCGCAGCGCGACACGTTGCGCGACGTCCAGCAATGGATCTCCGATCACCCGGGCGCCGACCTCTCCATTGCCACGATGGCAGAACGCGCCGGCATGAGCGAACGCAACTTCGCTCGTTGCTTCAAGGACGAGGTCGGTGTGACGCCGGGCCGGTATGTCGAAGGCGTGCGACTCGAGGTCGCCCGCCGCATGCTCGAGGAAACCGACGAAAGTGTCGCGCGGGTCGCCGTCGCCGGCGGGTTCGGAACGGCCGAGACGATGCGGCGCGTGTTCCTGCGCTCGTTGCGTACCGGACCCATGGAATATCGCCGTCGCTTTCGCGCCGACGCCGCCTGAACCAACAAGGAGAACCAATGGAGATCGCAATCGTCGCTTTCGAGAACATGGCCGCACTCGATGCGATCGGCCCCTTCGAGGTGCTCGCCCATCTGCCCGATGCGACCGTCACCTGGGTCGGCACTGAAGTCGGCCTGAAGCGGACGGATGAAGGCAAGGGCGGTGTCGGCATCAACGCCGATGCCAACGTCGACGAGCTGCCGCATCCCGATGTGATCGTCGTGCCGGGCGGTCGCGGTGAGCAGGCGCTGCGCAACGACAAGCGCTTCATCGCATGGTTGCGGGCCGCGCACGAGACGGCGACGTGGACCACGTCGGTGTGTACGGGTTCATTGTTGCTCGGTGCGGCCGGGCTCCTGAAGGGCAAGCGGGCGACGAGTCACTGGCTCGCGCTGGACGAACTCGCCAAGTTCGGCGCGGAGCCAACGCTCGAACGGGTCGTCATCGACGGCAAGATCGTCACCGCGGCCGGCGTGTCGGCGGGCATCGACATGGCGCTGCGCCTGGCCCAGCTGGAGGCCGGCGACGACATCGCCATGGCCATCCAGCTCATCCTCGAGTACGACCCCCAGCCCCCGTTCGACGCCGGCTCCCCCTTGAAGGCACCCGAGTTCTCCGTGCAGTACCTCCGCGACAGCAGCCGCTTCCTCCTCACCGGCGAACGCTGACCCCACCGCACTGCCAATTCCCAC
>JBEEGD010000317.1:0-6785 GCA_041166685.1 Acidimicrobiaceae bacterium
CGAACTGCGAGATGACGCGATGCCACAGCAGGCGAGCGGCGCGGAGCTTGGCGACTTCCATGAAGAAGTTCATACCGATGCCGAAGAAGAAGCTCAGGCGACCGGCAAACGCGTCGATGTCGAGCCCGCGTCCGAGCGCGTAGCGCACGTACTCGAGCCCGTCGGCGATCGTGAACGCCAGCTCTTGATCGGCCGTCGCGCCCGCTTCTTGCATGTGGTAGCCGGAGATCGAGATCGAGTTGAAGCGGGGCATGTGCTGCGCGGTGTGCTCGATGATGTCGGCGACGATCCGCATGCTGGGCTCGGGCGGATAGATGTACGTGTTGCGCACCATGAACTCTTTGAGGATGTCGTTCTGGATGGTGCCGTTGAGCTTCGACTGCTCGACCCCCTGCTCCTCGCCGGCGACGACGAAGCACGCGAGCACGGGCAACACTGCACCGTTCATCGTCAGCGACACGGACATCTTCTCGAGGGGAATCTGGTCGAAGAGGATCTTCATGTCCTCGACGGAGTCGATCGCGACCCCCGCCTTGCCGACGTCACCCACGACCCGCGGGTGGTCGCTGTCGTAGCCGCGATGGGTTGCGAGATCGAACGCGACCGAGAGTCCCATCTGACCGGCGGCGAGATTCCGCCGGTAGAAGGCATTGGACTGTTCGGCCGTGGAGAAGCCCGCGTACTGACGGATCGTCCACGGCCGGTTGGCATACATCGTGGCGCGGACGCCGCGCACGAACGGCGGAAGGCCGGGGAGTGTGTCGACGAAGTCGAGCCCCTCGAGATCGTCGCCGGTGTACAGCGGCTTGACGGGAATGCCCTCGGGCGTCTGCCACACGAGCGAGTCGGGGTCCTTGCCCTTCAGCTCCTTGGCGGCCAGCTCACGCCAGTCATCGAGGTTGCTCACGCCCACCAGCGTAGGTGTCCATCCGGCAGGACTCCCATCTGCCGCCGCCGAATGAGGATGGATGCGCCGGTTTCTCGTGGTCTGTGTGGTGGGGCTTCTGAGCCTGCCCATCGTGGCCCGAGCCGGCGACGGCAACCCACCGTGCCCGCCCGGTGCCTCGCCCGATCCCGCCGGGCTGGTCTGCGTGTTCGTCGACAAGAACACCACGGCCGTGAATGCGCAGACGCAACCGTCTCCGCCTCAGGATGCGTGGCTCACCCAGGCCCTCGAATCGCAGCATCACCTGGGCGACGCCCTTGAACTGCGAGATGCGATGTGGGTGGGCACCCACAACTCGTTCAACACCGTCTCGAACTCGCCGCCGTCGATCTCGAACAACGACAGCAATCAGCACGTCTCGCTCGTCAAGCAACTCGAGGTCGGCGTCCGCGGGATCGAAGTCGACGTGCACTGGAATCCGAGCCTGTGGGCGAACGGCGCGAAGGCGCCCGTTGTCTGTCACGCCCGGCCGACGTCAGAGCAGAACGCCGGATGCACCTACGAGCGGTTGTTGGCGGATGAGCTGAGACCGGTTGGCGACTGGTTGAGGCTCAACCGGCGCGATGTCGTGCTGCTGTACATCGAGGATGCGCTCGATGATCCGGCGGCCTTCGATGCCGCGGCGACGGCCATCCACGACACCATCGGTGACCTCGTCTACAGCCCACCGCCTCCGCCGCCTGGTGGGCCACCCTGCGCGTTGCTCCCTCTCGACCTGAAGCGTGCGGAGGTGTTGGCGGAGGGCAAGCAAGTCGTGATCATGAGCGGTTGCGGGTCGGCTGCATGGAACGCAACAGTCTTCAACGACGCCGTGCGAGCAGAAGAGGGGAACCCGAAGTTCGACGTCAAGACGTGCGAGTCGGGTTCCGTCAAGCTTCCCGCGTACGGCAGCACGCTCGTGCGCTTCTTCGAAGACTCGACGTTCTTGTCGACGGCTGTGGCTGGGGGAGACCCCGGGTATCGCATGACCGTGGACGGCATCGGCGCCATGGTGCGGTGCGGCGTCAACTTGTTCGGTCTCGACCAAGTCGATCCGTCCGACCAGCGGCTCGAGGCGATGGTGTGGAGCTGGGCGCCGAAGGAACCATCGAGCAATGCAGGGATGTGTGCGACGATGGACGGCGCAGACGGAAGGTTCCACGCGACGTCCTGCGGCACCGCGCTCCCGTACGCATGCGTCGACGGGGCCACTTGGTTCGTCACGACCACGACGGGTCCGCAGGGGGACGGCACCACCGCGTGCTCCGCCGAACATCCCGGGTCGACGTTCGCGGTGCCCGGTAGCGGCGCCCACGCGCAGAGCCTCCGAAAGGCCAAGGGAGGCGTGAGCGACGTGTGGCTCGCCTTCGCCCACGACGCCGCGACCAGTACGTGGAAGGGCGTCGGGAGCTAGGCACCTCAGTAGCCTGGGTCCGATGCCCATGCGCTTCGTGATCATCGGGGGAGGCCCCGCCGGGAACACCGCGGCCACGCATGCCGCCCGCCTCGGAGCGAACGTCACGATCGTCGAGCGCGATGTGATCGGCGGCGCCGCTCACCTGTGGGATTGCATCCCCTCCAAGGCGATGATCGCCACCGGCGGGGCGATGTCGTTCAATCAGCGCATCGGGGGCATGGGACTCACCGAGTCGGCGTCGCACATCGACCTCGATCTGGTGAAGCTGCGCATCGGCGAAATCACCGAGAAGCTGCAGCACGGCATCGTCGACCTGCTCAGCAGTCAAGGCGTGCGCATGGTGCACGGAACCGGGGGGTTGGTGAGCGCCCACCAGGTGGTGGTCGAGACGGCCGACGGAACCGAAGAGCTCGAGGCCGATGCCGTGCTGATCTCGACCGGCAGCCGGCCGCGAATCCCGGACTGGGCGACCGTCGATCACGAGCGCGTGCTCACGACACGCGACGCGTATCCGCCGCCCGAACTTCCATCGCATCTGGTCGTGATCGGCTCGGGCGTCACTGGTGTGGAGTTCGTGCACATGTTCTCGTCGTTCGGCTCAGCGCTCACGCTGGTCGTCAGCCGCCAGCAGGTGTTGCCGGCGAAGGACGCGGAGGTCGCGGCCGCACTGGAGGATGAATTCCTGCGCAGGGGAGTGCGGCTGTTGAAGGGGGCGCGAGCGATCGGCATCGACCGCGCGGACGGCGGTATCGTCGTGCAGTGCGACGACGGCCGTCACGCCAGCGGCTCGCACGCGTTGCTGGCGATTGGGTCGGTCCCCAACTCCGAAGGGCTCGGGCTTGAAGCCGCGGGTGTCCTGGTCGACGACGCGGGATACATCCCGATCAACCACCACTGCCAGTCGAACGTGCCCCACATCTACGCCGCGGGCGACGTCTCGGGAAAGCTGCCGTTGTCGTCAGTTGCGGCGATGCAAGGGCGCAAGATCGCCGAGCACGTCATGGGGCTCCACACCCGCGAGCATCGCCATCTCGACTACGACAAGGCGGCGTCCGCGATCTTCACCGAGCCCGAGATCGCCGACGTGGGGTTGGCCGAGGCCGACGCGTTCGCCGCGGGACGAAAGGTGCGAACCACCAAGGTGCCGTTCTCCGCATCGGCGAAGGCGCTGATCAACAACGACCCGCGTGGGTTCGTCAAGATCGTCAGCGATCCCGCCACCGGGGTAGTTCTCGGAGGTTCGATCGTGGGCCGTCACGCCGCCGAGCTGATCTCGGTGATCGCTCTCGCCGTCACCGCCGGACTGCGCGTGACCGACATTGTCGAGTCGCTCCTCGTCCACCCCGCGCTGGCCGAAGCCTTGGCCGACGCCGCCGAATAATTCATTCTGGCGTCCCGCAGTCCGGTATGCCGGAGCACGGGACGCCAGAATGGTCTTAGCTAGGCAACAAGCGCTCGTCGAAGTTCATCGACAACAACCTCGCCGCGCAGGGTTACATCGTCGTAAGTGAACTCGTAGATGCGCCACCCACGCAACGTCAACTGTCGTCGCCGAGTGCGATCGGCTTGGAACATACGGCGACCAAAGTGGTACGCCAAGCTGTCGCATTCGAGCCCAACAAGTTGAGCAGGCCACGCGAGATCGATGAAGGCGCTTCGTTCGTCGAGGGGTACCTCAAACTGTTTGGCCGGCTCTGGCAGTCCTGCCCCGCGGATGAGCTTCAGCGCCTGCTTTTCAAAGCGACTGTCCTCGAGAATCGGATCCGAAAGCCGCTCATTCAGCATCGCTCGACCCCGCCTCGTACCGTTGCGCCCCCGTCGCGCCACTTCGATGAACCGCTGTCGGGCCGACGCCAGCACCCAATCATGTCGGCGACATGCGTCGTCGAGCGCTTGCCCGGCGTGCTCGATGCCACACACTGCTGGCAGGTCGATCAACGTGCGCACGAGCGAGGTACAAGGAATCCCGTCGACGACCACGAGGTCCGGCTCGATCAGATCTTTTGCCTCATGTACCAACAGGCTGTCGCGTCGACGACGTTGCCAACGATCCGTCGTGACCTCGATGATCCCGGGTCGGAACCCGTCCAAGTTGTGCAGAGTGGCCGCCGTTCGATGAGACGCGACTCCTCCTGTCGTCAGTGTCGCGATCATTATTTTCTGCCGCCACGTCGTGGGCGATCCAACGAACCGCACTACGTCAAAGGCGGCTGGCTGAAGCCAACCAGCGTCCAGCCAATCGAGACGGGTTGACGTCGAAAGTCCGACGCGGTCGAGTTGGGAGTGCGACGCGACGCCGTGCTGACAGGTCCCGAGCGCGTCGAGTGCGTGCAGAACTGTGTTGCGATCCAAGCCGTCCCCCGTTCTGGCGTCTCCTGGTCCGGAATACCGGATCTCCGGACGCCATTTCGCCAACAATGGGGGGGAAGTTCGGGGCGAAGTTACTCGATGACGATGACGATGTCGCCGGTGCCGACGGATTGGCCGGGGGCCACCTTCACCTCGGCGACGGTGCCGGACTTGTCGGCCAGGATGACGTTCTCCATCTTCATGGCCTCGAGCACGCAGACGGGCTGACCGGCCTCGATGCTGTCGCCCACGGCGACCAGCACCTTCACGATCGGTCCCTGCATCGGCACCGCGACCTTGCCGCTCCCCGCGACGACGGCCGCCGCCGCCGTCGCCGAGCGTCGGGGACGGGCTGCAGGCGCGGCTCCCACCCCGGCGACCGGGCCGACCTCGGGTACCCACACCGACACCGAGTATTTGCGTCCGTTGACCTCGACATCGACGTCGCGCCGCACCTTCGGTTCTTCCTCGGTCCCCACCGACGCGACCGCTGACGGGCTGGGTGCGGGGGCGTCCACCTCCGACAGGTCCAGGGTGTCCTCGACCCACTTCGTCGAGTGCTTCGCTTCGACAAAGTCGGGATGCGACAGGATCGCAATGTCGGCAGGCTTGGTGGTGGCGATGCCTTCGACTTCGAGTTCGCCGAGCGCTCGCAACATCCGAGCGATGGCAATGTCGCGATCGCGTCCCCACACGACGAGCTTGCCGACGAGGTTGTCGTAGTACTGGCTGACCTCGTCGCCTGCTTCGTAGCCGCCGTCCCATCGCACGCCGAAACCTTGCGGTACCCGCAGCTTCGTGATCGGGCCGGGCGACGGCAGGAATCGGCCACCCGCGGGGTTCTCCGCGTTGACTCGCACCTCGATGGCGTGTCCGCGCGTCCCCGCGAGCACCGACTCCTGCGTGAACGAGAGCGGTTCACCCGCGGCGACCGCCAACTGCTCGGCGACAAGGTCGAGTCCGGTCACGAGTTCGGTGACGGGGTGCTCGACCTGCAAGCGGGTGTTCATCTCGAGGAAGAAGAACTCGCCGTCCTGGTAGAGGAACTCCACGGTTCCGGCGTTGACGTAGCCGCACGCCGCGGCGACCTTCACCGCCGCCTCACCCATTGCTTGGCGCACCTCAGAGGGCAGCGCCGGAGCGGGGCTCTCCTCGATCAACTTCTGGTGCCGGCGTTGCGCGGAGCAGTCGCGCTCGCCGAGCCACACATAGTTGCCGTGCGAGTCGCCGAACACCTGCATCTCGACGTGGCGCGGCCACGAGAGGTACCGCTCGACGTAGCACTCGCCGCGACCGAAACCCTTGAGCGCCTCCGACTGCGCCGACTCCAACGCGGCCGCAGCCTCGTCGGCCGAGCGCACGACGCGCATGCCGCGGCCGCCGCCGCCGAACGCCGCCTTGATCGCGACCGGCCAGCCGTTCGACTCACCGAAGGCCACTACTTCGTCGGCTGAGGTGAGGAACTCGGTGGTGCCAGGGACGCCCTTCACGCCGGCCGCCTCGGCGGCGCGCCGCGACGACACCTTGTCTCCCATCACCTCGATGGCCTCGGGCGGCGGCCCGATGAACGTCACGCCCCGCGCGCTGATGGCTCGTGCGAAGTCGGTGTTCTCGGAGAAGAAGCCATAACCCGGATGCACCGCCTCCGCCCCCGAGCGTTGGATGATCTCCAGGATCTTGTCGGTGTTGAGGTAGCTCTCCGCTGCGGTCTGGCCACCCAGCGCGTAGGCCTCATCGGCCAGTCGCACATGGAGGGCATCTCGATCGAGCTCGGAGTACACCGCCACCGACGTGACACCGAGCTCGCGGCAGGAGCGGATCACACGAACGGCGATCTCGGCTCGGTTGGCGATCAGGACCTTGGCAAACACGGCCGTATGTTTACTGCCGTGCTGGGCGAGGCCGCGAAAAGAGCGTTGTCCGGTACCCGGTTCCCCGACGTCCGCTGGGTGGGCGAGACCGAGTCCACCAACGCCGACCTGCTCACGCTCGCCCGCGACGGCGCACCCGAGGGAATCACGCTCGTCGCGGACCACCAGACCGCGGGCCGGGGACGCGCCGGCCGGTCGTGGGTGGCGCCTGCGGGGGCGTCGC
>JBEEGD010000318.1:0-8432 GCA_041166685.1 Acidimicrobiaceae bacterium
AGCCACTTCTTCAGATCGGCCTCAGTATCGAACAAGCGGCAGTCGGGGCCGTGAGTACGGACGATCTCCTCGAAGGGGCGGTCGATCTCGGCGCAGTACTGCTCGAGCAACGACGACTTGCGCACGAAGTCATCGAGCCCGACCTGCCAGTTGGTGGCATCCGCTTGGCGGGCCGCGATGCGCAGCGTCACCTTCTCGCCCCCTCCGCCGATCCAGACCGGCGGAAGCGACTGCAGCGGCTTCGGATCACACAGTGCGTCGGAAAGATGCACGTGCTCGCCGTCGAAGGTGACTCGCTCGTCCGTCCAGAGCCTTCGTACCGCGGTGACGGTCTCGTCCAGGGCGCGCAGCCGCTGACCCGCGGGCAGGAACGGCCATCCGTAGGCGGCGTACTCCTCGTGGTACCAACCGGCGCCCATGCCGAGGATGAGACGGCCGTCGGACATGACGTCAACGCATGCGGCCTGCTTGGCCAACAGCCCCACGTTGCGATACGACGCGCAGGTCACGAGTTGTCCGAGCCGAGCCGTCGACGTGATCTCCGCGAGTGCGGCCATCACCGTCCACGCCTCGAACACGTGCGTGGGCTCGCGGCGCGGCACGGTCTCGACGTGGTCGTACACCCACAAGTGGTCGTAACCGAGCGACTCCGCACGTCGGGCGACATCCTTCGCCGTTGCCCAAGCCTCGCCGGCCTTCATGCCGGAGAGCTCGAGCTTCCATCCCTGGGGCACGAACGCGCCGAACTTGAGAGGCATGCGTCGAACGTACCATGACGCCCATGTCAGCTTTCTGGGTGGACGACCTCGAAGTGCGCGTGTTCCGCACCGAGGCGCAGCTGGGTACCGCTGCTGCGACCGACGCCGCTGCCGCGATGCGTTCGGCGGTCGACCAACGCAACCGGGCGAACGTGATGTTCGCCAGCGGCAACTCACAGTTCGCCTTTCTCGACGCGCTCACGGCGCGCGACGACGTGCCCTGGGAGCGCATCACTGCGTTTCACATGGACGAGTACGTCGGGATGGACCACACGCACCCCGCGAGCTTCGCCCGCTACATGCGCGAACGGATCACCGACGTCGTGCATCCCGCGACGTTTCACTACGTCGATGGCATGAATGCGGCGTCAGCCGAGTGTGAGCGCTATTCGAAGCTCCTGCGCGCGCATCCTCTCGACCTCTGCTGCCTCGGCGTGGGCGAGAACGGCCACCTCGCCTTCAACGATCCGCCGTTCGCCGACTTCGACGATCCCCTCGACGTGAAGGAGATCGAGCTCGACGACGCGTCGCGACGACAGCAAGTGGGCGAGGGACATTTCGCGTTGATCGACGACGTGCCGACGACGGCGATCACCGTGACGATCCCCGCGCTGCTGCGCGCCGCTCGGGTGCTCGCGGTCGTGCCCGAATCGCGCAAGGCCGTCGCCGTGCACACCGCCCTCGACGGTCCGATCGCCACGAGCTGCCCGGCGTCGATCCTGCGGCGAACGTCGCAGGCCACGTTGTTCCTCGATCTGGCGTCGGCCGCCAACGTTTCCAAACCGTGAACTCCCGGCCACCATCCGCGACTTTGGGATGGCATCGCGGTAAACCGACAGTCCATGACGATGCTCACCACCGAGGTGCGGACTCTCGTCGGGTCAGAGGTTGATGTCGAGACGGCGGCCGGCATTGTGCACGGGACCTTGTTGTCCTGCACGACACAAAGCCTTTGGCTGGTCGCCGGCGACGCAGACCTCATGGTCCCAATCGCGTCCGTTCGCTCGGTTCACTCGCAGACGTTGTAACTAGTCCCCTTCACCCATCGCCCATGCCAAGCCACCTGCGAGGTGGCGGAGATAGTCGACGCTCTCACACGCGGCCGGAAAGTGGCCCAGCGTGGTGGAGAACACTCGTCCCGAGCCTTCCGTGAAGCACCACGACAACGGGAATCCGAACTCGGGGCGTTGCGCGCCGACCGCCGAAAGGTCGAGTTGGGCGTCGGGAACGCGCAGCAGGACTCGAGCGTCAGATCGAAGATCGCGGAACTGGTACACCTCGTCGTGCCATTGCCACGAGGGACCAAGGTGACGCAGTGATGGATGGGAGGGTTCGAGCACCTCGAGCGTGACCGACTGCGTCCACGGGTGTCCGTGGAAGCGAGCTCCGACGATGCGCCCGTACTCGTCCCAGCCGTAGCAGGAGTCGGTTGCGGAATGAACCGCGACCACGGCGATACGTCCTGCCCGCAACCCATCGACGAGCGCGGCGCGCTGCGGGGCGCTCCACGGCGTCTCGCCGATCGTGAACAGTGCGACGACCGCGGCGCGCTCGAGCGCATCGGCGTCGAGCGTGCGCACATCGCGAGATCGCTCGTACCGCAGGCCAGCTCGCTCTGCGAGTTCGCCCATCGCCGTTGCCGACTGTTCGAGCACCGAGTGCGCGCCGGCGGGGCCATCGCGGTACGGCGCGACCTGCGTGACGTAGAGCAGGCTGTCAGCCGGGGACATCGACGAGACCTTCCCAGCCCGCCGGAGGGCGAGCGAGACGCCAATACTGCTCGGGTACCGGCGCCGCCGTCCGGGCGTCGAGCAGATGATCCGCGCGCAGCGGCGGCAGCTGCGAACGGTACGCCGCCAGCGCGCGGTCCTTACGCGCCGGATCGAGTTCGACGGGAACGATGGCGGGTGTCGGCCACAGACCGGACGTGAACAGCGAGCTGACGCGCCACGCCAGCAGCCCGGGAAGGTGGCAGTAGCCGGCGTCCTCGTAGCAGTACCACGCGACGTCATCGAGCTCGTCCATCACGATGCGGGCGGCGCGATGGGTGACGTCGTGATCGGGATTGGCCAAGCCGAACGGCACGAACACGGCGGTTGGATCCAGATGGCGCAGCGCGGCGGCCAGCACTGGCGCGACGTCGCGGGGCTCGTACCGCTCTGCCTTGTCGAGGTACTGGTGGTCGCTGAACTCGAGCCAGTGCGGCACGGCCCCGAGCTCCGCCAAGGCGGCCACGTCCTCCCCGCGCCGGAGCGCAACGATGTCGTCGCCCGCCTTGAAGCCACCGAGCGCATCCCACTCGGTCGGTGTCTCCGGATACGTGGGAGGGCGGCCCCCGAAGAGAGTGATCACGGTGGTGCCGGGGTGGCCGGCGATGAGGTAGCCCGCCCCCATCACGGCGTCGTCGAAGTGCGGCGACACGACGACGATGCGATCCAGCTCGTCGGTGGGCTCGTGGACCCACTCGCTCATGCTCACCGTCGCACCATCCTCATACGTGTCGTGCCGGCTCGAAGTCGCGCTTGATGAGCCAGCACGAACCGTGGTCGCCGCCGTCCTTCTTCTTCGGGCAGGCCTTGTCGCCGTTCACATGGATCTGCACGGTCCGGTACTGGTGCGGACCGGCGTGCAGTCCTCCGGCAAACGTGAGGTCGGGCACGATGCTGCCGCCGAAGCCCTGGACCTGTGTCATCGCGTGATTGAACGTGTCGCGCGTGAGGTTGTTGCCGGCCAACGTCGCGGCTTGCGCGAAAACGAAGATGTTCTGACACCACGTCATCGCCGTCCCGACGCCTTCGAGATCGTCGGGGTAGTTCGGATCCTGCTTGTGATACAGCTGGCTACAGATCTCACCGAGCGGTGTGTAACCGCCAGGGAATTCGTTGTTGCCGAGCATGAACACCGTCGGTCCGATCGTGTCCTGCAACTCGTTCTCGTATTGCGTCTCTGCCAGGCCGAGCATGGCCTGGATCGAGGACTCGTAGTCGGACAGCAGCAGCTGGTAGTGCTCACCCTGCGACTGCTCCGCTTGCAAGAACGTCACGAGCTGAAGGAACGACAACACCGGGATCACGACTTTCACCTCAGCCGCCTTCAGGCGGACCATGACACCCGGTATCTGTGACGCCGCGACACCGGGTGTGAAGCTCAGCTCTTGTGGTTCGACGGCTTCTTTGAGCCCCGCGCGCGCCAGGGATGCCTCGATGTAGTCGAGCGCGAGCTTGTCGCTTTCCCTGTCCGAGGTCAGGACCGCGAACTTGTTGCTCCTCAGCACCTCGATCGACGATGCGACGAGGTTGTCGAGCACTTCGACGCTGTCAGGTCCGGTCCACCAGAGGTACGGGTTGCCGCGATCGGTCCAGTCCGTGACCGTCGTCCACTTGCTGATCAGCGGGGTATGCCCTTCCTGCGTGATGCACAACTGGTGATCGTCGTGCCAGCCGTACGCATCGACGACCGCGAAGACTTCCTGCGACTCGGTCCAGTCTTTGCATTTCGACCGCATGTCGGCATCGTCGAGCGGGTTGTACTCGACGATTTCGGGGTCGATCACCCGGCCGTTGATGCCACCGCGCGAGTTGATGTCGTTGACGTACGCCATGATCGCCGTGGGCTCGTCTTCCGCGCCGGGGTCCAGGCCGGTGGCCTGGCCGATCGGCCCGAGGTTGGCGTACGGAAACACCACCTTGATCTTCGTGGCGGTCACGCCTCGATCGCTGTCCGTCAGCGGTGTGCCGTCGGGCGCGATGCCGGTTCCCGCTTGTGGGCTTGATCCGTCGCCGACGGCACCGCCCGCCGTCGACGCGCCCGGTCCTCCAGACGCGGGGACACCGACGGCGGACGCATCGCCCGATGCCGAACTCGCGATCGCGCCCGCGGCGTTGACGCCGGTACTGGTGCGACCCCGCGAGGCCACGCCTTGCGGGCCCTTCTTGTCCGGCGAATACCCGACCGCCGCAAGCACACCAATCAGCAGCACGATCACCGCGCCGGCGGCCGTGATGCGCACAACCGGCGGCTCGGCGTTGAACAACCGCCACTGCCGTCGCAGCCGCACGCTCCATCGAGGCGATACCCGCGCTGCCATCAGTCCCGTGCTCCTGACCGTGCGAGTGCTTCCTTGCTCGCGCCGAGGTACGCATCGACGGCTGCCGGGTCGCGCAGCACGTCGGCCACCGGTCCGGCACTCACGACCCGGCCGGTCTCCATGACGACGAGACGATCGGCGATCCCCACCACGAGCGGTACGTCGTGCTCCACGATGCAAATGGTGGCACTTGTGAGGGCGTGCAGTTTCCGCAACAGCGGACCGAAGGCCTCGGCCTCCCGCTGCGCAATGCCGGCCGTGGGCTCGTCGAGGAGGAGCAGTCGGGGCTGGGCGGCGACGATCGCAGCCAAGTCGACGATGCGCCGCGTGCCGGTCGACAGCTCGGACACCGCCTTGTGACGGAAGCGACTGAGGCCAAGACTCTCGAGCAGGGCCAACACCATGGCGCGCTTTGCCGCCTCGGCCCGCCGAGCCCGTGGAAGCCCGAAGGTGCTCGAGAGCACTCCCACCGGTCGGCGCGCATCTTCGGCCACGAGTAGCGCATCCTCCACGGTGAGGTCGGGGAACAGCCGGGCGTCCTGGAAGGAGCGCACGACGCCGAGCTCGGCCCGATCCTCGGGCAGATGATCGACGAGGTCGTCTCCGTCCAGCAGCACCTGTCCCGACGCGGGGAGCAACTGTCCGGAGATCGCGTCGAGCAGCGACGTCTTGCCCGAACCGTTGGGGCCGATGAATCCCACGATCTCGCCTGGCGCAATCGAGAGGCTGACGCCATCAACGGCTTGAAGGCCACCGAACGCCACGACGACGTCACGGAGCTCGAGGCGCGCGGCCGTCACGGAGCGACCTCGACCAACTCGGTCGGCTCGGCGGCGGACTCGCGCTCCAGCGCCTGACGTACCAGCGCCGTGACGCCATCTCCGAACCGACGTAGCGGGACCGTCAGTCCGCCCGGCAGGTACAGCAGCGCGAGCGTGAGTCCGAGCGAGCTCGTGAGGAACTGGATCGTCGGCGTCGAACCGAAGAAGGCAGGCAGGCCGATGAGATAGAGCGCGCCGAGCACCGCACCCGGCACCGAACCCAGCCCACCGATGATGGTCATCGACACGATGAGGATCGATTGCGGCGCGCTGAAGGTGTCCGCGTTGATGCGCTCCGTCAAGAACGCGAAGCAAACTCCCGCGGCGCCGGCCAAGAAGCCCGAGAGCGCGAAGCCCAGTGCTTTGACCCGGACGACCCGCACACCCATCGCTGCCGCGGCGGCTTCGTTGTCGCGCACCGCGATGAGCGCGCGCGCCACCCCTCGGTCGCGCCAGACGCGGGCGGCGAGGAGCGCGAGAACCAACAACCCAAGACACACGTACGAGAACGCCTTGTCCGAGGAGACGTCGATGCCGAGAAAGGTCGGCCGCGACAGCAGGGTCGATGCCGGATCAGGCAGACCAGTGCAGATCGTGTTGTGAAAAAGCGGCGCTTTCCAACACTTCGTAGGAATGACCGAGACGTCCATCAGCACCGCGAATGCCAACGTGCTGACCGCGAGATAGAGGCCTTTGATGCGCAAGGCTGGGAGGCCGACAACCACGGCGACCACCGCCGTGACCAGACCACCAAGTGGAACGAGCAGCACGAGTGGGACGGACTCGCTGAGATGGGCAGCGACGAGTGCGCCGACCGCGACAAAGGCGAAATGGCCGAGCGACAGCTGTCCCGCCCAGCCCGTCAGGATGGTGAGCGATAGCGCGATCACGGCGAACAGCTCGATACGGCCGTAGAGGAACGCGCGTCCCTCGCTCACGAACATCGGTGCGGCCGCGGCGACGGCCAGGGCCCCGAGCGCTCCAACGAGACCGACCCGCCGCCGCAGACGGTCGTCGCCTGCCCGATCACCCAGCCCGGAGAACCGCCACGACGATCGTTCCTCCTCGCGCAGTCCGAGCTTGAGACCTCGAGCGCGCACGAGCAGCGCGACGAGTAACACCGAAAAGATCACGACCTCGATGTTGGAGGCCGCGGGCTCGTTGTAGGCCACGACAGACTGCACCACGCCGATGGCCACACCCGCGCCAAACGCGATCGGCAAGCTGACCATCGCGCCGATCAGCGCGGCCGCCAAGGCCCGCACGAGCAAGTCAAGCGGGATCACCTCGGTGAAGGCGCTGCCCTTCGCGGGCGACGCGAGAATCACGGTGATGGCGGCGAGCACCCCGGCGATCATCCACGCGACCGTCGACAGGCGACGCACCGAGACACCCGCCAGTCGAGCCGAGTCGCCGTTCTCTGACATTGCCCGCATCGCCAGCCCGTAGCGAGTGCGGGTCAGGAACAGTGCAAGCGCGAGCACAACCACGGGAGCGACGATCAGGGTGAGGATGTCCGACTCGTGGAACAAGTAGTGATCGAGCTCGAACGAAGCCGTGAACGGCACCGGAAACGGGACGTACGTCTTCTCAGGACGCACCAACGGAAGCAGTGTCAACAGGAAGAGCAGTTGCGAGATGCCGATCGTGGCCACCATCACGAGCACGCGTGGGCGCGCGAACAGGCGACGCAGCAGCAGTTCGCAACCACCGCCGATCACCGCCGCCAACACCAGGACGAAGACCAGCCCGACGCCGTACGGCCATCGATGGTCGGCGACGAGCGTCGACAACAGGACCGCCGAGACGGCACCCAGCTCGCCGTGAGCGAAGTTGACGATGCGCGTCGTGCGGTAGATGAGGACCAGCCCCACCGCGAGCAAACCGATGTTGAGTCCTTGAATCAGGCCGAGCGTGACGGTGGAAGCGTGGATCTCCATCAGGGGGCGACGTCGGCCAAGAACACGGGACGCAAGAGGTCGTCGCGGCGCAACAACGCTTCCGTCGGCCCGTCGAAGCGAACCTCGCCGCGTTCGAGGAAAAACGCGTGTGCCGCCAGGGCCAACGCCAAGTTGGCGCTCTGCTCCACGAGGAGCACGGTCGTCCCCTGCGCGTTGACCTCGCGCACGATGCCAATGAGATGCTCGACGACCTTGGGCGCCAAGCCGAGGGTGAGCTCGTCGACGAGCAGCAAGCGGGGCTTGGTGAGCAGCACCCGGCCCAGCGCCAGCATCTGCTGCTCACCGCCAGACAACGTGCCCGCCCGTTGTTTTCTGCGCCCGGCCAGCGCTGGAAAGCATTGGTAGACGTCATCGATCGCCGCGATGTCCTTGAGCGAGTACGCGCCGACTCGGAGGTTCTCCTCGACGGTGAGCGAGGGGAACGTCATGCGGCCACCCGCGAGCAACGCGACCCCCATGCGGACGATCTGTCCGGCGTCGGTGTACGTGGTGTCGTCGCCGAAGAGCCGGATGGTTCCGCCGAGGGGCGGGTCCAGGCCCGCAACCGCGCGGAGGATCGTCGACTTGCCGGCGCCGTTCGTGCCCAACAACGCGGCGATCTCACCCTCGGCGACCGTGAGCGATACATCGAAGAGCACTTGCTGCGTGCCGTACGCAAACTCGAGCCCGCGCACCTCGAGCGCGGCGTCGTTCGTGACGTGGGCCACCGGGACTTCGGCCTGGCGGGTTCGGACGGCGATGTGCGCGACAACGAGGAGCACGGTGCCGATCGCACCGATCGCGAGCGAGCCGGCAACGACGAAGC
>JBEEGD010000319.1:0-7839 GCA_041166685.1 Acidimicrobiaceae bacterium
CCACGGAACTTGTCGCGCACCGGCAGCGCCGACGTGCTCGGACGGCTGAAGTTCCGTGGGCGCGATCGCCTCGACCCGTCGTTCGGTGATCCGCCCGGCGACGACGAGTTGACCCTGCCGCAGTCGGTCGCGTGGGACGCGTACTGCGTCGGGCGGCTCGTCCGCCTCGGATTCACGCACTACGACAACCGGCAGCGCCGGCTGTACCACTTCCGCAATCGGCACGGGTTCAGCGACGCGACCGATGACGCGTTCGAGCGACTGTGGACAGCCGACGGGCTCGCGTGGTCCGACATCACCGCCCTCAGTGACGGCGCAGTAGGAACCGCCGCCTAGATCTTTCGTTCTGGCGTCAACCAGTCCGGGATACCGCAGTACGTGACGCCAGAACGCCTTAGATCAGGTCGTGGGCGGAGATGGCCTCGAGCAGGTCGATCTGCGGCGGGACGGCCAGGAGGCCTTCGCAGGCCTTGGCCATCTCCACCATCTCGGAGGAGTCGAAGTGGCTCCGCTGCATCTCGGGTGAATCCCACTTCTCGATGATCACGAAGCGCCCGGGAGAGGTCGCCGACGCACACAGGTCGATGTTGCGGCATCCCGGGTGACCTCGGCTCAGGACGACGTACTTCGCCAGCACGGACTGCAGCGGCTCCGGCTGGGCCGAGTCGAACACCATCGTCACGATCGTCAACTCGACCTCGACCACGGTCGAACCCTAACGGTCAGGCAGGAATCCCCAGAAGTGCAGCGAATTCATCTTGTGGACAACAACGCAGATTCAGACGAACCTGCGGTCAAGCCGCAGCCTCCGGCAGCCGAAGAGACCTACAGCAGCCCGCCGAATCACCCAAACCGGCAGGTTGCCAGTCTTGACCACGCCAGTATCTTAAAGACCGGACTTTGAACGACGGTCGATCGTTGAAGCCCAAGCTCGGCGGGGTCGCAGCGTTCGGCCGCGGCCTCCCACTTATTCACACCCTTCAGATCGAGGAGAGGGCTCTTGCCCAAAGAGCGTGTTGAACGGGACGAAGAAGATCTCGTCCGCCTCTACCTCACGGACATCGGGCAGTATCCGCTGCTCACGAAGGACGACGAGGTCCGCCTTGCCCAGGCCATCGAGAATGGCAACGAGGCCCGCATCGGCCTCGAACGAGGCGGCAAAGAGCTCACCCCGGCCCGCAAGCGCGAGTTGCGCCGGTCCGCCCGGGACGGCGAAGACGCCGAGCGCACCTTCGTGCAATCGAACCTCCGCTTGGTGGTGTCGATCGCCAAGAAGTATCAAGCCTCCGGCCTGCCCCTCCTCGACCTGATCCAGGAAGGCAACCTCGGCCTGATGCACGCCGTCGAGAAGTTCGACTGGCGCAAGGGCTTCAAGTTCTCCACCTACGCCACGTGGTGGATCCGCCAGGCCATCACCCGCGGCATCGCCAACACGGGTCGCACCATCCGGCTGCCGGTGCATGCCGGCGACACGCTCGCCCGGCTGCAGAAGGCGCGAGCCCGGCTCGAGCTGAAGCTCGGCCGCCCGGCCACGCTCGCGGAGCTCTCGGCTGAGGTCGAGATGCCGGAAGACAAGGTCACCGAGGCATTGCGCTTCGCCGCCGAGCCGCTCTCGCTCTCCGAGCCCCTGCGGGAAGACGGCGATGCCGAGCTCGGCGATGTCGTCGAGGACCGTTCGGCCGAATCGCCCTTCGAAGTGGCGGCCACCGCGCTGCTGCCCGACGAGATCGCCCGTCTGCTCGCTCCGCTCGACGAACGCGAGCGCGAGATCCTGAAGCTCCGCTTCGGCCTCGATCGCGGCGAGCCTCGCACGCTCGAAGAGGTGGGCGAGCACTTCAACCTGACGCGCGAGCGCATTCGCCAGATCGAGGCGAGGGCGATGTCGAAGCTGCGTCACCCGTCGAGCGACACGGGCGCACGCGACCTTCTCGCCGTCTGATTCGCCGAAGCGGGCTGTACGCCCCGGCCGGGACCTTATGACCCAAGGTGTCTGACTAGACCGCTTCGACGCGCGAAACCCTCCCTTTGGGCCATGGTCTCTGTGACCGCTGTCCCACACGCTGTCCGGATCGGGCAGAGCGAGGGGTTTGGGACTGTGACTCAGAGTGTGCGACGCACCATTGCGGCTGGTTTGTTGACGGTTTTGGCATTCGCCTTGTTGGCGGCACCTTCCAATGCCAACTCGGGGGTGCCCGGTGTCGGCTCCGCCGGTGGCTCCACCACCGTCGCGGGTATCGACGCCGGCGACCTGATCAAGCTCGCGCTCATCAACGAGCAGAGCGCGTCGTCGATCGATCCGGCCAACGGGGTTCCGACCGCGACCGAAACGCTCTCACCGCTCACGATCGCGTCGGGGACGCTGCCCGCGCTCAATGCCCTGTCGGTTCCGACGGTGCAGACGACAAGCACGGGTGAAGCTGACCACAAGGGGACGGAGTTGCTCGACCTCGGATCGCTCCCGCAACCCGCGCCGGTGCTGAGCGGCAAGATCAACCCGGCGTCGCTCACCTCGCTCGTCAACGCCGACGGAGCGCAGTCATCGCTCAGCTCGACCCTTGCCAACCTCGGTGTACTGGGCGGCGTCGCCACCGTTGACTCCGCCTCGGTCGAACTCGGCGGAGTCGCGGGACCGACATCGTCCACCGCGACCCGCGCCGTCACCATCGACGGCATCACCGTTCTCGACTTGCGCGCCGTGCTTCGCATGGTCGGTCTTGACCTGGACAAGCTTTCGTTGAGCACCCTGACGAACCTCATCGATTCGCTGGGCCTCATCGACACGCTGAACGCGCTCACCGGCCTGCATCTCAGCAAGGCCTCCGATCTCCTCGGCATGGTCAATACTCCGGCGGTCGATGCGGCCACGCTCGCGGCGGACAACGCTCAGAAGGCGTTCGACACCGCGCAGGCGACACTCGACTCCGCGTCGACTGCGCTCGATGACGCCGCCGCGAACCTCGCTCCTGCGCAGGGCGCGCTCGATGCGGCCGCTACGAACCTCACGAATGCACAGAACGCCGCCGCCGGTGTGCTGTGCGGACTTCCGCTGCCGCCGGCCGCGTGCGCCACGCTTGCTCAAGCACAAGCAGACTTCAACAGCGCCAAGGCCACCTATGACCCGTTGAAGGCCGCGTTCGATGCAAAGAAGGCGGCCTTCGACGTCGCGCAGACCGCGCTCAACACGGCGAAGAGCGCGCTCGATCTGGCGCTCAAGACGCTCAACGATCTCATCACCACGCTGTCGGGCACCCTCAAGACCTTGCTCGACGGCGTCGTGAAGACGCTCGACCTTCAGCCGTTGCTGCGGGTCGAGGGCATCCAGGTCGGCTCGATTGCCACCGCGGCCGACACCGTCGAGAACTCGGGCGCGGCGACCGTCGGCGAGATCAGAAACATCAGGCTCGGCGGTATCGACCTCGGCGGCCTCAATGCCGACGCCACGCTTGGTCAGGTCCAAGCGCTTGCGGGTCAGGCAACGGAGTACGTGAACGCGGTTCTCGGCTTGATCTCGCCGAAGTTGGCCAACCTCGTCAAGTTCGAGCTCTTCAAGCGCTCCAGCGAGGTGGCGCAGAGTGGCTCCTACGTCAACGCGGTCGCCGGCATCACCGGGTTGGTCGCGACGGTCACGCCGCCGGACCTCTGCGGCGTGCTCAACGACGTGCTCTCGCAACTGCCCTCGGGGGGCACGAGCCTGCCCGGTGTCACGCTGCCGCCGCTGCCGGTGTCAGGCGTGCTCGCGACACTCGGTTCAGTGGTGAACTGCAGCGTTGCTGGACTCAGTGCGACGGCAATCGTTCCTGCGCTGACCACCCCTCTCACGATCACCGCCGCGCGCGCGAACAGCGTCTCCAGCTTCGCGGCTGCACAGCAGACCACGACCACGACGAGCAACCCGGGCAACCCGGGGAACCCGAGTGGCAACCCGGGCAACCCGACAACCAGTACTGGGTCACCTTCGCTCCCACGTACCGGTGGAAACGCGACGTTGACCCTGCTCGCCGGGACGTTGCTGGCCGTCGCCGCCCTGTTCACCCGCCGCACGCTCGCCCTGGCGCGGACGCGACGATAGGTGGATGCCTGTACCGGATGACCCGCGCAACTGGGCCGGGTATACCGTGAGTGTGCTCATCACAGGACGCAGTAACGGGGGGATGAACCATGGGTGAGAAGGGCAACATCGCGGACGTTGGCAGTACCGGCGGCCATGTCGCATCGCCGACGCAAGCGGCTCCACGACCACAGGATGTCGGCTTGGGAGGTCAGCCCGTTTCCGGTGCTGCGCCCGCGCCGCCTCCCCCTCCTCAGGGCGGCGGCGGCGGACTGCTGAGTGATCTCGCCGACAAGGCCACCGACCAGGCCGCCGACGCCGGTCTCGGAATCGTAAAGGGTCGCAAAGACCGCGACGACGACGACGAAACGACCTGAGCCGTGCGCCCGCGTTTGATCGAGGGGCTTCCTCTCGGGATCGGAGCGCGAGCGAGCGCGCCGGTTCTCGGCATCGAGCACGAGTTCCGCGTGTTCGACGGCGATGTGCAACTCGACTTTGGCGCGTTGATCCACGATCTTCACGTCGAGGGCCTGCGCCTCGACCCCACCGATCCGAATGCCTACCGCACGTCGTGGGGCGGACTCGTCACCTCGGACGGCCGCGAGGCCGAAGTCGCGACCGCCCCGGTGGCGTTGCGCCCGGGGTGTACCTCCGAGCTCGAGTGGCGAACCCTGGTCGCGCATCGCGCGCTGGCGTCGGCCCTGCCCGATCGGTTGCGGCTCAACGGGTACTCGACCCACCTCAATCTCGAGGTCGACGATCGCGATGTCGTGGCGGCCGGGAGGCTGTTCGTGAAGCGCTTCGCTCCCGCGATGATGCTCCTGCTCGATCGCTCGACGTCGCCGGGACTGCTCGTGCGACCGCGATGCGGACGCCTCGAGCTGGGCGGCGAGTACTGCGAGGGCGATCAGTTGCGCGCCGCGGCCTCGTTTGCCGCGGCCAGCGGCTTGGCGTGCGCTGCGGCGGTCCGTTCGCGCACGGCGCGACGCCACCTGCCCCGCGCGGTGAACGCCCGCGTTCGTGCTTCGAACATCCGTGCGGGCTGGTACATCGATCGGCGCGCGTTCGGTACTGACCTGTACCGCGACGGACGACATGCACGACTGCGCTACGGCGCGGGTCACTCGTGGACCGCCCAGGATCACCTTTACGAAGCGTGGACGGCCGCGAGACCGATGGTCGAGCCGCTGCTGGGTGCGGATGAGTTGATGCTCATCGACGGCGTGATCGACGGCACCACGGCCATTCCCCTGGAAGGTGAGCCGAGCACCCGAAGTCTGTTCGGTCCGTGCGGTGACAATCCTTTCGAGCAAGTCGTGCATTCCCGTACCCGGCCCGGCTATCGCGTCGCGCCGATCTCCATTGCGTGGGATGCGGTCGCGTTCCGGTTGACGGGCGCACGCGATGGCATCGCGTGCATCCCGCGCGTCGCGCTCGCCGAGTTCCTCGAAGACCTCGATGCCGGCAGGCTGGACGAGACGATCGGTCGCTTCCTTGCCTCTCCACCCGAGGGCCGCATCTTGCTGTCGGCCGACCAGGCCGGCTCGCCCGGTCTGTTCGACGAGCTCGGGTCGCCCGGCGCCATCGTTCCTCCGGAGCGGGTGACCGGACGGCGCGGGGGTAGGGGCGGCGGGACGCCGAGCGACAGCCGCCGCGAGAAGAATCGCGAAGGGCGCGGCGGGCGCAAAGACCGACGTCGCCAGAAGGCCGCCGCGAAGGCAACGGCAGCCGCCGCGGCCAGACGGCCGAAGCGCACGGGTCGGCGGATCCTCGTCGGTCTCGGTGCGCTCCTGTTGGTGGGCGGTGGCGCCGCGGTCGCGCTGCTCTTGACCCAGAGCGACGACAAGACCGCGACCGGGATCAACGCGTTCACCGGCAGGTACCAGACGGCATTCACGGTCGTGAGTACGAACGTCGGGGCCGACTTCGTCCAGAACGTCCCCACGCAGGGAGCGGTGATCGACCAGACCCTTGTCGTGACCTGCAGCAACAATCAGTGCACGGTGGAGTTCGACAAAGGGACGCCGCGGCGCCCTGAAGTTGCCGACCTTCGCTTTCCGGCGCTCACCGGCGCCGGCGACCACCTCGAAGGGACGCTGTCGACGACCTTGGGCAACGATGTGTGTCCGATCACCGACGCCGTGAAGTACACGATGGCCGTCGATCTGGTTCGCAAGGCGCCCAACGGTGCCGTCATCAGCTTCACTGGCCTGCACGCCATTGGACACCCGAATGGGCTCTTCGAGGAGACGGGACAAGGCGCGTGTGCGGCGGCGGACATCACCTACGCGGTGAGCGGCACAAAGATCTGACCGCGTAAAGTCCCCGGGGACAAAGGGGGGCCAATGGCGCAAACCATTCCGATTGCCGCGGGCGTACCGACAGACTTCGAGCCGCCGGCGTTCGCGGAGCCGGTACCTGATCCCGCCCTCGAGCGCGACGACCGCTACCTCCGACTCCTGCTCTGGCTGCTGGTGTCCGCGGCGTTCTTCGAGGGCTACGACGCGTCGATCCTCTCGCTGCTGCTGCCGAACATCCAGGCCACCTTCCATGTGAGCGAGGCGGTGCTCGGCATCACGCGGATACCGATCGAGCTCGGACTGTTCGCTGCGTTCTTCGTTGCCCGGTTGTCCGATCGCATCGGTCGCCGGCCGATGCTGCTGTGGTCGGTGGTCGGTTACACGGTCTTCACCGCGCTCACGGCATTGAGCTGGGACATCTGGTCCTTCGCCTTCTTCCAGTTCGCCAGCCGTATCTTCCTCGGCGCGGAGTACGCGGTCGGCATCACGATGATCGTCGAGGAGTTCCCGGCGCATCGGCGGGCGCGTGCGCTCGGCACGCTGCTGACGTTCGCCGCGCTCGGCACGATCGTGGTCGGCGTACTGCTCGGCCTCGGGCTGCAGGATGGCCCCCTCGAATGGCGGGCCTTCTATCTCGTCGGACTGCTGCCGCTGCTCACGTTGAGCGTGTACCGCCGTCGCATCAAGGAGACTCGCCGGTTCCTCGAGGTGAAAGCCGGCCGCGTCAAAGCCGATCCCGAACCGTCGATGCTCGAGCCATGGCGACCGCGATACCGCCGCAACCTCGTGCTGGTCGGTCTGATGCACATGCTGCGCTCGATCCCGCTGTTCGGTTCGACGGCGTGGTGGGCCTTCTACGCGGAACGGGAGCGTGGGTTCTCGACGGGCAAGGTGGCGGTGTACATCATCTGTGCCTACGGCCTCGGCTGCGTCGGCTACTACGTCTGCGGACGCGCCATGGAGCGTTACGGACGGCGGCCGACGGCGATGGTGTACTTCGCGGGAGGCATCACCTTCTCCGTCCTCGTGTTCCAGACCACGTCCGCGTCGGTGCAGTTCTTCGCCTTGATGCTGGCCGTGTTCTTCGGGCTCGGCATGGGGCCCGTCATGGGCGCCTTCTCGACTGAGCTGTTCCCCACCGAGATCCGTGGACAAGCCGCGGCCTGGACGCGCAACGTGTTCGACATCGCGGGCTACGTGTTCGGTCCTGCCCTCGTCGGCATTCTTGGGGACCACACGACCGGTGCGATCGGCAACATCGGCGACACCGTCACGCTCTTGATGATCATTCAAATCCCCGCGCTGTACCTGGTGTGGCGCTTCATGCCGGAGACCAAGGGCCGCGAGCTGGAGGAGATCAGTTCATGAGTGAGACGGCGGCGCTCAAGAGGCCGTTTCTCATCGGCGTCCTTGGCGTCGTGATCGTCGTCGTGTTCCTCGGTGGCGTGATAGGCGTGTTCGGGAGCACGGACGACAGGCCCGAAGGTGTCG
>JBEEGD010000320.1:0-3725 GCA_041166685.1 Acidimicrobiaceae bacterium
ATCGCGTGGGGATCGATGATGAAGCCATCGACCTCGCGCTTGCTCAGTACACGCCGAAGTTCCCGCAGCGACTCGTCGCCGCGCGCTCCTCGGTCCTCGAACGGCGCGCCCAGCAGCGTGAACTCCTCCTCGAGCGAGCCGACACCGACGCCGAGGATCAACCGACCCCCGGTGATGGCATCGAGTGTGCCGTAGCGCTTCGCGATCTCGAAGGGATGGTGGTAGCCCAGTACGAGGACGTGCGTCTCGAAGCGAATGAACGTCGTGCGGGCCGCCAGGTAGCCGAACGTCGCCAGCGGGTCGTAGTAGCGCGACCCCCTCCGCGCCGCGATCTCGCCCGCGGGCACCGCGACGTGCTCGCTGCAGGTGAGGTGGTGGTAGCCGAGCCGATCGGCTGCCTCTGCGATCTCGACGACTGCGTCGAATCCCGCGGTCTCCTCCCACGAGTTGTGCACGCGTGGGTTGAGCGTGAGCACAGGTGTGGTCAATCCGAGCTTCACGGCTTCGGACGCTATTCCAGCGGGGTCACTCCTTGATGGCTCGGACGCTGAAGGAGAGGGGCAACGTCGAGCCCGGCTCCTCCCACATGCCGTCCGCGCGTTCGACGAGATGTTCGTGGTCGCTCATGTGCCAAGCGACGACGGGATGCTCATGGAGCCACTGAAGCCTCATGCCCGCCTCGGCCAGGGCAGTGACGATCTCGCCGATGCCATGGTTCCATTGCCAGGACTCGGGATGCTCGAACACCGCGTTCGGATCGGTGTAGTCACCGTGGCCGTCGTCGTAGACAGCCGTCTCCCCGCCATAGGGGTACGAAGACCACCGGAGCGCGGCTGCGTAGGGGTGCGTGTCCGCGACGTACAACCATCCGCGGTCCTTGAGAAGGCCGCTGACATTCTCGGCCCACGTTCGGATGTCGGGAAGCCACGCCAGAACACCCCATGAGGTGTAGACGCCGTCGAAGGTTGCGCCGAGAACCGCAGCCGCTTCGTTGACGGCCGCGTGGACGAACTGGACGCGGTCGGTGAGTCCGAGCCGTTCGGCGCGCATGCGCGCGACGTCGATCGACCGAGTCGAGAAGTCGACGCCCACGACGACGGCCGCCCCGAGCTCGGCCAGCGCGAAGGAGTTCTCACCGATGTGGCATTGCAGATGACACACGCGCTGGCCGGCGATGTCGCCCACCTCGGAGGACTCGAACGGCTTCAGGCCGAACTCGCCGGCGGCATCTCGCTCATCGACTCGATACGTGACGAGATGGAGCTCGGTCATTTCCTCCCACCGACGCTGATTCGTCGCGACTCGCTCATCCACGAGCGCCAACGGTACGACAGGTCACCGAGGGGCTCTGAGACTGCGGGTCTCACCGTCGGGGGAGTTTGATCGCCTTGTCCGAGATGATGTTCTTTTGCTCGGCGCTTATTCGCGTCCCAATCACTGCAAGACCCGAAGGACATACGCGCTGGTCAACGCCCATTTCGCAGTTCTCATCAGTACTCACCGCATCGCGGTCTAATCGCGGTCTGCGGAGACCCTATTCGTCGGGCCGCGTTCGGTAACCAACGCGAGGCGCATCCTTACGATGAAGCGCCGCCAAGGTCATCCGGCCTGCCGCCGTCACACGGGATGAGGATGCGGTCCCCGATGTCCATGACTCTCCCTTCATAGCCGAGCGCCCGCCGACGTGCCGTTTTCTCTCGCCCCGTACGCGGGTGAATGAATCGAAGCCTGGCAAGAACCGGATGCACCTGGACACTCGAGTCGCCGACCTTGAACCCGACGCTGACCGGCTGTGCAACCTTGGCGCGACGTTGCTTGCATCCTCAACCGAGCCCGGTTGTCGTTGGTGCGTTCTCGCGGGTCCTGAGGGCAACGAGTTCTGCGTGGTGCAACCGACCCGCGCCGTGATCGACTCCACGCGATGATCGGGTTTCTGTAACGGCACCTGTGCGCCCCTCCGGGTCTCATGGCATGCCGGAGCAAGCCGATGTCCGCCCCCGCGGGGTGGTCGAAGCAAGCGCGCCGCCGTTTGCGGCATTCTGTGGCCATGTGGAATGAGCCGGTGCGAGGCACGCTGCCAGAGCCGGGTTTTTTCTCACTCTCGGGACTGGAGCAAATGCGGTCCTACCTTCAGAACCGCGCCCCCAGTACGCCGCACGCAAGGTTGCTCGGGTACCGCCTCACGCAGGCCAGCTCCGGCTCGGCCGTCATCGTGCAGCCGATCACTCCGTGGTTCGAGACCTATGACGGGTTCATCGATCTCACGGCGACTGCTGAACTCAGCGTTTGGGTAACCGCGGCGACAGCAGCGCCCCCGGCTACCGTTCTCCGCTCGGTGACCCTGTCGCTTCGCTACCTACGACCGTGCACGCTTGATGACGAGTCTGTGATCGCACGTGGCCGCGTGCTTCATGCAGGGTCGAACTTCACCACCGTCGAGACACTCCTCGAAGACTCCCTCGGCCGAGCCGTCGCTCACGCCACGGGCTGTGTCTTGGCATTGCCGATGGACCCTCCACCGCCGCCGCTTCCCTACGCCCTCGATGAGCCGGTCGACGAAGCCATCTACCCCACGCCCGATCCCTCGCGGCGCAGCGTGCCTACCTCATTGGACGCGACTGTGCTCCCGCCGGGCGGCACATTCCTGGGCATGCAGGTCCTCGAATTTTCGAAGACTCATGCAATCACTTCGCTGCCGACGACCGAGTGGTTCTGTCTCACGCGCCGCGAGATGGAGTCCGGCATCCTCGCAGCACACGGAACGCTTACGGCGTCCATCCTCCTTGGGCAAATGCTGGAACCAAGTAAACGGGCGGTGACCTTTGAGCACAGCTCGGCTTTCCTGGCCCCTGTGGCGGTAGACGGACGGCCTCTGATATCCACGGCCACTCTCTATACGCGTAATGGGGACGTGTTCCTCATCGACACCGAGATCGTCGACGCTGATGGCCAGCGTGTCCTGGCGGGTCGGGGCGCGCTGCTCGCCAGTGAGCGCCGTCCGCGTCGCCGAAGCCGACCCTCGAATCGCGTACTGCTGACCGTGCTCTTCACCGACGTCGTCGGCTCGACGGAACGAGCCACGGAAGTCGGCGACACGCGGTGGCGCGAACTGCTCGACGAGCACCATGCGGTTGTCAGACGACAGATCGAGACCCACATGGGACGTGAAATCAAGACGACGGGCGATGGTTTCCTCGCGACGTTCGACTCTCCCTCGCGCGCGGTTGATTGCGCCCGCGCCATCCGCAAAGCGGTTGCTCGGATTGGCCTGGAGATTCGCGCGGGCATTCATACCGGCGAGTGCGAGCTAGCGGCCGGTGACGTCTCCGGATTGGCAGTACACGTGGCCGCGCGCGTGCAGTCAGCAGCCGAGCCGGGGCAGGTCTTGGTGTCGAGCACCGTACGTGACCTCGTCGCGGGCTCTGACGTGGAGCTCGTTGACCGTGGCTCACGCGAGTTGAAGGGCCTCGACGGCGAGTGGACCCTCATGTCCGTGGAGGGATAGCCGTCCCGCGTTCAGCGAGCTTCGGCACACCCTCCTAGCTGGACGGCGCGGCCCGGCACTACCGCCCGGTATTGCCGGATGTGCTCGCGCGAGAACGGCACATATCGCGCTTGCTCGCTACGGGAGTTCAGCGTCCAACGGAGGTCGTCGTCGGTGGTCAGATGGCACCCCCGCCGCCCGCCAAACCTCGAACGCCGCTCGAACTTCGTTGAGGCTGTCG
>JBEEGD010000321.1:0-3604 GCA_041166685.1 Acidimicrobiaceae bacterium
CGATGACCATCGTGAAGATCGAGAGATTCTGAAACGGTCCGAAGAGCGTTGGGTCGTAGGCCTGCTCGTGCATGGCGAGCAGACACCCGGCCACAGCCGCGAGAGCACCACTCATCGCGAACGCCACCAGGCGTAGCCGCGTCGGGTTGAGGGCGTACGCCTGCGCGCCGCGCTCATTGTCCCGTACGGCGATCAAGGCGCGTCCCGTTCGGCTGCGTCGAACCCCTTGCAATCCGACCAGGCACGCGGCCAGCACCGCCAGGGAGAGGTAATAGATGCCAGTCGCGGAGTCGATGTCGACGCGACCGAACAGCGGCGGCCGCTCGATCCGCCCGTTCGGCACCCAGGAGAAGAAGCTGTGGTTCAGGAAGTACGCGGTGACTGCCAGTGCGAACGCCAGCGTGATCACGGCGAGTTCCAGGCCGCGGCGCCGAAGTGCGGGCAGCCCCACGACCACCGCGACGACCGCGCCGGCGGCGGCGGCGAGCGCAAGCGCAAGCGTCAGGTCGAAGCCCCAATCCTGAGTGGCTTTCGCGCCAAGGGCCGAGCCAATGGCAAAAAAGCCAATTTGCCCGAGAGACACTTGGCCGGCCCAGCCGGTGAGAACCACCAGCGAAAGTCCGAGGATCGCGTAGATCATCAAGGCCGACGCCTTCAAGGACCGATCGACTGACAGCACCTGCGGCAACAGCACTGCCACACTCGCAACCACGGCGACCGACCCCCACCGAGCGAGTCGAACGAGCGGAAGGCGCGCCATGGCCGCAGGAATGGGACGAATGTCCTCCGACGCCCGCCACGTTGAAACATCGTCAAGCGCGACACGACTCGATCGCCGTCGCCGAAGCACAAGGAGCGCGACGAACACGACAGCCGCGAGGATCGGATCCACCAAGGTTGGGCTCGACGCGTTGGCTCCGATGCCGACCTCGAGAACACCGAGCGCCGTGGCTGCCGCGGTGATTGCTACGAGGTCGGTCATACCGCCGAGGACCAGCGCTGTCAGTGAACGCAGTAACAGGTCGAAGCTGAGCGTCGAGTCGATCGGCAACCCGAGCACACCTGCGCGTAAGAAGACCGCCACGAACGCGAGGAGACCGGCGACGGCCCAGACGACTGTCTGGAGCCGCTTGACAGGAACTCCGAGCATCGAAGCACGGTCGGCACTGTCGGCGCTCGCCCTGACGGCGACGCCAACAGCGCTCGACCGAAAGGCCATGGCCAACAGGAGAATTACCAGGGGAACGGTGACGAGCGCCAAGACGTCGTTACCGTGGAAGATGACCCCACTCCGGCCTTGCCCGATCGTGAAGTCGATGTCGAACGGAGGATCGATACGCGGCGCGAGCAGCCGATCCTCGCCGAACAGCGACGGCAAGAGAATGCCCGCCGCCGCCAACAGCTGCGCGAGACCGAGCGTCGCCACGGTCAACAGCAACCGTGGAGCGCGGAAGAACCGGCGGATCACCGTCAGTTCGACCAGCGCGCCGAGCATGAGCGCTGCGAGCGCGCCGACGAAAACGGCGAAGAAGTAGGGCCAGTGCCAGGTCGTGAGCAGAAGGAACACGAGCACAACCGGCGCGGTTCCGAGGTCGCCCTGAGCAAAGTTGACGATGCGGTTGGACCGATAGGTGATCGCCATGCCGAGTGCGATCAACGCCGTCAACGCCCCGACGATGACTCCACGCAAGAACAGGCCCGCCGAGAGCGGGAAGAACACGAGCTGGAGGACGAGGATGACTGCGGCCGGCCCGAGCGAGGTCGCGACGGCGCGCCCCGACGGAAGCCGACTCCGAAACCGCGAGATTGTGGTGTCACTGCGTGTCGTTGTGGGTGCGATCAACGGTCCCCCCGGACCCGGCGCCCACGGTACTGCCGTCTTCAGATCACGTAGGGTCCGGGCTCGTGAAAGTAGACGGAGGCATCACGTTTGATCTGGCGCAATCCGGGCAATCAGCTCGCGAGGCCGAAGCCGCGGGCTACGACGGAGTGTGGGCCGCAGAGACCAGTCACGATCCGTTCCTCAACCTGCTGCTCGCTGCCGAAGCGACCGAACGAATTGAGCTCGGCACGAGCATTGCGGTGGCGTTCGCTCGCAGCCCGATGACAACCGCGGTGACGGCGAACGACCTGCAAGCGTTCTCGGGCGGGCGATTCATTCTCGGGCTCGGGTCGCAGATCAAGCCGCACATCACGAAGCGCTTCTCGATGCCCTGGTCGCACCCGGCCCCACGGATGCGCGAGTTCGTGATGGCCATGCGAGCGATTTGGGACAGCTGGCACAACGGCTCGAAGCTCGACTTTCGCGGCGACTTCTACACCCACACGTTGATGACACCGTTCTTCAACCCGGGCCCGAACGCCCACGGCGCGCCGCTCGTGTTTCTCGCTGGCGTCGGCCAGCTCATGACGGAGGTCGCCGGCGAGGTGTGCGACGGGTTCTTGTGCCACGGCTTCACCACTGAGCGCTACCTGCGCGAGGTCACGATCCCTGCACTCGAGCGTGGCCGTGCCAAGGCCGGCAAGACCATGGAGGGCTTTCAGATCGCGGGCCCGTCGTTCGTCGTCACCGGGACGAGCGAGGAGCAGCTCGCGAAGGCGGCTGAAGGCACTCGCCAGCAGATCGCGTTCTACGGATCCACACCGGCCTACCGAGGTGTGCTGGATCTGCACGGTTGGGGCGGCCTTCAAGACGATCTCAACAAGATGTCGAAGGAAGGCAAGTGGGTCGAGATGGGCGAGCTCATCGACGACGAGATCCTCAACACCTTCGCCGTCGTGGGTGAGCCCGAGCGGATCGCGCCCGAGCTGAAGCGGCGGTACGGCGACGTGATCGATCGCATCAGCTTCTACGCGCCGTACAAGAGCGACCCCGATCGGTGGGCGCCGGTGCTCGACGCGCTCCGCGCCGCGTAGAGGAGCGACCTGGATCTACACGGGTTCGAGGTTCTCGCTCAAATAACGCTCGCGGCACAGTGAGCGCTGCAGCTTCCCAGACGACGTCTTCGGAAGGCTCCCCGGAGCGACCAGCACGACATCCTTGGGCGGCAGTCCGATCGCAGCTCGAACGCGTTCTGCTACTGACCGGCGCGTCGACGCGTGATCATCGCCCTTGGTCTCGGCGACAACGACGACTCCCTCCTTGCCTTTGGCTTCCACACCGAACGCGATGACGTTGCCGGCGCGCACGCCCTCGATCGTCGACGCGGCTCGCTCGACGTCTTCGGGAAAGACGTTTCGACCGCCGACGATGATCACGTCCTTGATGCGGCCGCACATCACCAGCTCGCCTTCGAGCAGGTAGGCAAGGTCGCCGGTTCGGAGCCACCCGTCGCGGAACAGCTCGCCCGTGAGATCGGGTCGGCCGTAGTAGCCAGGGGTCACCGAGGTGCCACGGATCTCGAGCTCGCCGACCTCTCTATCAAGCCGAGTGGTGCCCGTTTCGGGGTCGACGACCCTGATTTCCAGTCCGGGCACCGGCGGGCCCAGCAACGCGAGACGGCGGGAACCGTCGACATCGGGCGCGCTTGGAGCGGCGTAGCGCTCGAGCTCGAGTACTCGGCGGTCGACCGGGTCGGTGCGCAAGCCCGTCATCGGCGTCGGG
>JBEEGD010000322.1:0-3282 GCA_041166685.1 Acidimicrobiaceae bacterium
GGCCTCGTCCGAGCTGCCTCCTGCACTCTGTGCATCAGCTCTTCCACATCTCTGGGAGCCGGCTCGGACACCCGTCAACCCTAGTGCCGTGACCGCAAACCTTTGCCCCGTGTCGTCGGCCAGGAACGCCATCGCTGTTCGGGTCAGATCCGGCGAACTACTCTCCTGCGGCCGCTCCGCGGCATCTCCGAATGATGCCCACACCTCCGCCCGCTCGCAGTCCCCGGTCCGAGCTCTCGGTCGTCGTGCCTGTCTACAACGAGGTGGGCAACATCGAGGAGTTCCTTCGCCGCCTCGTGCCACTCCTCGAGGCGAATGTCGCGAGCTACGAGATCATCTTCGCGGTCGACCCCTCCACCGATGGCACTGAGGAGGCGATCGCCGCGGCGCGTCGTTCGAATCCGGCCATCAAGATGTTGCGGTTCTCCCGTCGCTTCGGACAGCCGACGGCCACTCTTGCCGGCATCGAGCACGCCAGTGGTCGCGCGGTAGTGGTGATGGACGTCGATCTACAGGACCCGCCCGAGGTGTTGATCGAGATGCTGGCGCTGTGGCGCGCCGGCTCCGACGTGGTCTACGCCAAGCGTCGCCAGCGCACCGGCGAGACGATCGTGAAGCGCACGATCGCCAAGGTCGGGTACGCCGTCATCAACCGATTCTCCGACGTTCCGATTCCCCGAGACACCGGCGACTTCCGGCTCCTCGACCGCCGGGTCGTCGACCATTTGAACACGTTCGAGGAGAGTCACGGCTTCTTGCGCGGGCTGGTCGCCCTCGTCGGTTTCGAGCAGACGGAGGTGCTGTTCGATCGGCCCGCCCGCCATGCCGGCAAGGGCAACTACAACCGTTTCGTCGGCTCGCTGCGGATCGGGCTCAACGGACTCGTTGCCTTTTCCTCGGCGCTTCTGAACCTGGCGACGGTGCTCGGATTTGTCTTCGCGTTCCTCGCCATGATCACCGGGATCGGCTACGCGGTAGCCAAGTTGGCCGGCGCGAAGTTTCCCGTCGGCAACCCGACGATCGTGACGCTGGTGCTTCTCATGGCGGGTGTGCAGTTGGTCTGTCTCGGAATCATCGGCCAGTACGTAGGACGGATCTATGAAGAGGTGAAGCGCCGGCCTCGCTACATCCTCTCCGAAAGCCTTGGTTGGGACGACCTCGATCGAAGTGTTCGCCGAGCCGCGTTGCCGTCACAGGAACGCATCAATGATTGACGACATATACACCGCGTCCGACCACGAGTTCCGTGACGACGACTCCTACGCCGAGGCCAAGTACCGCCTCACGCTCAGCTGGCTCGGGCCGGGCGATGGGGCGGTGCGGCTCTTCAACATCGGCTGTGGCCACGGCCGGTTCAACACGATGGCCCACGAAGCCGGCTACCGGGTGAACGCGTGCGAGCCCGACGCGGCGGCGAGTGCGAGAGCGCAGGCGAGCGCACCCGACGGATGCACCGTGTACAACTGCGGTGTTCTCGAGCTGCCGAACGATCTCCGAGCCGACGTCGTCGTGATGCACGACGTACTGGAGCACATCGACGCCGAAGCGGCTGCCGTGACACGCGTGGCTGATCTGCTCGCTCCCGGAGGTCGCCTCGTCATATCGGTACCGGCGTTGCCGGTGCTCTTCGGCTACCACGACGAGAAGCTCGGTCACTTCCGTCGCTATGGGCGGAGTTCGCTCCGGACTGCGCTGGTTCGTCATTTCGACATCGAGCGACTCCGCTACTTCGGCATGACGCTGATACCCGTGACGGCGTGGTACTCGAAGGTACGCCGGGTCGCCTATCCGACAGCTTCGGCCTCCGGTGGCGGTTCGCTCGCCAAAGTTTTTCGTGGTCTGTGCCGCGCCGAGGAGCGCTTCCCGACCCCGGTCGGTACGTCGCTCATCTGTCTCGCCACGAAGCATCGGGATACCTGACGTGCGCGTCGTCGTCACCGGAGCGGCGGGATTCATCGGCTCGAATCTCGTCGATGCACTCCTCGATCGCGGCGACAGCGTCGTCGGCATCGACAACCTGTCGACCGGGCAGCGCCGGTTCCTCACCGATGCCGTCGAGAACGAGCGGTTCCGCTTCGTGGAAGGCGACCTCGTCGACGGCCTCGATCTGGTGCCGGTCATCGAGGGCGCCGATGCCGTTGTTCACCTCGCCGCCAACGCCGACGTTCGGTTCGGTTGGCAGGACACCCGACGCGATCTCCGACAGAACGTCGTCATGACATTGGAGATCGCCGACGCCATGCGTGTCGCGGGCGTGCGCAAGCTCCTGTTCTCTTCGACTGGCTCCGTGTACGGGGAATCCCCGATCGTCCCGACCCCGGAGGACGCGCCCTTTCCCCGGCAGACGTCGCTCTACGGCGCATCGAAGGCGGCCGCCGAGGGTTATCTCTCCGCCTACGCCGAAGCCGGTGAACTCGACGTCACGATCTTTCGCTTCGTGTCCGTGATGGGTCGGCACTACACGCACGGGCATGTGATCGACTTCGTCAGCGCGCTGACATCCGACCCGACACGCCTGCGCGTTCTGGGCGACGGCAACCAGAAGAAGTCCTACCTCGATGTGTCCGACTGTGTCGCCGCCGTGATCAGTCGGCTCGATCAGAGCGTTCGCTTCGAGGTCTTCAATCTCGGCACCGACGAGTACTGCACTGTTCGCGATTCGATCCGCTGGATCACCGATCGTCTCGGAGTCGAACCCGAGTTGGCTTTCACCGGAGGCGACCGCGGCTGGGTGGGCGACAACCCGTTCATCTTCCTCGACACGAGCGCCATTCGGGCAACCGGCTGGCGTCCTCGACTCACCATCAAGGACGCGGTCGAACGCACGATCGATTACCTGGTGAGCAACCCCTGGCTGACCGAGGCACACAAGCCTGATCGTGCCTCATCGACGCCGCTACCATCGCCTCCATGAGCTCGTTCTCCGACCGGTTCCTCGACGACACGGTGGCGGTGATCAAGGCGATCGACCGTGCCGCCGTCGATGCCGTCGCAGGTGTGATGGCCGCCACGCGCGAGCGAGGCGGCCGGCTGTTCCTGGCCGGCTCCGGTGGAGGAGCGGGTCACGCGTCGCACGCGACGTGCGACTTTCGCAAGCTCGCCGGTTTCGAGGCGTATTGCGTGACCGACAATGTGTCCGAACTCACGGCACGAACGAACGACGAGGGGTGGGACTCGTCGTATGCGGCATGGCTGGCCGCGTCACGCATCGGCCCCGACGATTGTTTGTTCGTGTTCTCGGTGGGTGGAGGCAGCGTCGAACCGCCGGTGAGCAACAACCTG
>JBEEGD010000323.1:0-3868 GCA_041166685.1 Acidimicrobiaceae bacterium
TTGCGGTGCAGGTCGATGACCTCGATGCCGCTGTCTCCGCGATAGAGGCGAGAGGCGTCGCCGTTCGCAAGACCGGCTTGACGTTCGCCGGTGCTGGTTATCAGGCGTTCGTACGCGATCCCTCTGGCAATCTCATCGAGCTGAACCAACCGGAGTAGCGGAACGGTCGGAACGTGATGCGATGACGGAGCGGGGCCTCCGCTCCCCGTGGGATCCCGAGTAAATCGGGGCTTCTCACAAGCAACCCTCGAACAGAGGAGGCCCCTATGGCTCGACAGTATGTCGGGATCGATCTGCATCGTCGCCGTTCACGACACCATGTCAACGAGCGCTGGAGCGGAAGCCAAGAGGACAGCCAAGATCACCGCCCCGTAGCCGGACGTCGGCGGCAGTCCCGCGATCGGCCAAAGGCGCTGAACCGCCGCGAGTTCCGACGTGGTCACCGACGATGAACAGGACCGAGTTGCTCCGGGAGTCGTCATGACCTGTAAACGACTGAACGGGACAGTTCGTGAGTTGCGAAGGTGCCGGCATCCGACCTACTGCGGGATCGTCTCGAGCTACGCAGCGCGAGGATGTCGCCTAGTGGCCGCGCCTGATCTCCCATCGGGAGTCGTGACGTTCGTACTGTCCGACGTCGTGGGGTCGACGCGCCTGTGGGAGACCGCGCCCGCCGCGATGGAAGCCGCGCTGGCCCGACACGACGAGTTGATCGCCAACGCCATAGCGGCCCACGGCGGCGTGTTGCTCAAGGCGCGTGGCGAAGGCGACTCGACGTTCTCGGTGTTTGTTCGGGCGACTGACGCCGTTCGTGCCGCACATGCCGCGCAACTCGCTCTCGTAGCCGAGCCCTGGTCCTCCGATGCTCCACTTGCGGTGCGCTTCGCGATCCACACCGGCGAGGCGATCGAGCACGACGACGACTATTTCGGACCAGCTGTCAATCGGGTCGCGCGGCTGCGCGGGATCACCGACGGCGGCCAGGTGTTGGTGAGCGGCGCGACCGTGCCGCTCGTCGCCGATCAGCTCCCACGCGGCGTTCGACTCGTCGAGCTCGGGACAGCCATCTTGCGCGATCTGGCTCGGCCTGAGGAAGTCTGGGCGCTGGCCAGCGAGGGCCTCGCGGACGTCCGCCCCCTCGCGAAGGGGCCGGAGTCATTGGCTCCTCTCCGCTACGGGATCCTGGGACCGCTGGTGGCGTGGGATCGGGACGGCAAGCCCGTGCGCCTGCCGAGCGAGCAACAGCGCGTGCTACTCGCCGTCCTCGTCGTCAACTCCAATAGGACGGTTTCGACCGACCTCCTCATCGACGAGTTGTGGGGCGATCAGCTCCCAACCGATCCGCGCGTTGCGCTGCGCACACAGGTCTCACGATTGCGGAAGCGGCTCGACGATGGCGCCCTGACAACCGAGGACGCCGGCTACCGACTGCACACAGAACCCAGCGTGTGCGACGCGGGCCGATTCGAGGCGTTGCTGGCCGACGGCCTCGTCGACGATGCACTGGCGGTGTGGCGTGGCCCCGCGTTGGGCGAGTTCGCCGAGCGTTCGTTTGCGCGCCCGGAGGCAGTACGTCTGGACGCCCTGCGGCTGGCCGCCCGCGAGATGCGCAGCGAGCAGCTCCTCGAGCTCAACCGCCCCGCTAGAGCCATTGCCGACCTCGAGGCGATGCTCATCGAAGCGCCTGACCGCGAGCAGGCCCGCGGTCTCCTCATGCGCGCGCTCTACATGGCCGGTCGTCAGACCGACGCGTTGCGCTTGTACCAGGAGTGGCGAAGTCACCTCGCCGACGATCTCGGGCTCGATCCGTCGCCGGAGCTGCAACACCTCGAACACCAGATCCTCAATCACGACCTGGTCGGCGCGGCCGATACGGGCATCGCCTGGCAGTCACTCCCCCGGCCGGTCAGCACGTTCGTCGGGCGGGACACCGAGGTGACCACAGTCGCCGCGGCTTTGAGCGAGCACCGCGTCGTTGTCCTGTGCGGCCCAGGCGGCGTGGGCAAGACCAGGCTCGCCGTCGAGGCGGCGGGCACCGTTACCGATCGCTACCCGCACGGCATCGCATTCTGTGACCTCGCGTCGGTCGCGCGCGACGCCGATGTCGTTCGGGTTGTCGCCGCCGCGGTCGGCCTCGAGGAGCGCAGCGGCCGCCGCCTCGACGACCAACTGGTGACGTATCTACAGCACCGCCACTGTCTGTTGGTCATCGACAACTGCGAGCACGTGATCAACGCGGCCGCACAGATCGTTGATCGCATTGTGCAGCACACCGGCGCGGTGATGATCCTGGCCACAACGCGCGAGCCGCTTTCGGTGGCGGGCGAACAGCTGGTGAACGTCGCGCCGCTGGCCACCGAAGGCGCCGCTGCGTCGGCGATGCGCCTCTTCGTCGATCGCGCCCGCGCCGTACTTCCCGACTTCGACGTCGCCGGAGGTCGCGAGCAGGCCGTCCAGGAGATCTGTCGCCAGCTCGACGGACTGCCACTGGCCATCGAGCTGGCCGCCGCCCGCGTGCGAAGCATGACACTTGATGACCTGGCCGGTGGTCTCGACCGTCGCTTCCAGCTGTTGGTCGGCGCGCGGCGAGCCGACGAGCGCCACCGCTCGTTGCGTGCCGTCCTCGACTGGTCCTACGACCTCCTGTCGGCCGAGGAGCGGTCCGTGTTCGAGCAGCTCTCCGTGTTCGCCTCGTCGTTCGACCTCGACGCTGCACGGGCCGTGGTCGACGACGACCTCTCGCCCGACGAGGCCACCGACGCCGTGTTGCGCCTGGTCGACTGCTCGCTCGCGGTGGCCCATCACGGCACTGGGGCAACGCAGTACCGGCTGCTCGACTCGATGCGCAGCTACGGCGCCGAGCGACTCCGCGATGGTGCGGGGCTCGACGCGGCTCGGGATCGCCACGCGGTGTGGACGCTGGCGCTGACCGAGGACGCGGCCATCGGGCTGGCCGGTCCGAACGAAGGCGAGTGGGCGTCCCGGGTCGGCCGCCATTTCGCCGAGATGCGGAGCGCGCATGAATGGCTGGTCGGACGCGACCCGCCCGCCGCACTGCGTCTCGTCGCCGCGCTGCGCCCGTACGCGTTGTGGCGACGTGCCGTCGAGATCGGTCGCTGGGCCGAGGTTTCGGCGTCGGTCGCGGCCGGCGCAGACGACAAGGCGCTCCCGGCGGCGCTCTTGTGCGCGTTCACCGGCGCGTGGCAGCGCGGCGACTATGCGGCGGCTTGGGAGCTCGCCCGCACCGCGGTGCAAGCGGTGGCGCCGCGCGCCTTCGAAGACGTCCGCCACGTCGTCGACATGCAAGCGGACGTCGCCTTCATCGGCGGTGACGTGGCCACCGCCGTCCGTTTGCATCGGCGGGCCGCCGAGCTGGCAATCGCTGACGGGGACTTGCTGCAGGCGATGTGGACGTTGGGCAGCGTGAGCCACGCGCTCACCTACGGGGCGGAGCTGGAAGAGTCGCGCCGGGTGGCGGAGCAAAGCGCGGCTCTGGCCGCCGAGTGCGGCAGTCCCACGGCTGCGGCCATGCAGGATTGGGTCGTCGGGGAGCTGCTCGCGTCCACCGACCCAGCCGCCGCCCAGTCGCACCTCGAGCGGGCCATCGAGACGGCCACATCAGTGGGCAGCCGCCAGGTAGCCGTCGAGGCCGAATTCGGCCTCGCCATCGTCAAAGCGCGGCAGGGCGACGTCGACGGCGCTCTGGCCGATTGCCACGCGCTGCTCGCCGACAGCCACGCGACAAGGACGGGCATCCTGCCTCGCGACCTCGTGCGCGTGATCGAGGTGTTGACGCTCGTCGGCGCCTACCGGGAGGCCGCGCTGCTGTACGGCGCTGCTATGTCGCCGCGTCGTAGCGCGGGCCGCT
>JBEEGD010000324.1:0-8201 GCA_041166685.1 Acidimicrobiaceae bacterium
CCGGGCAGTGAGCTCCTCGTGCATCCGTCTGACCTCGACCGGCTCGGCGTCAAGGATGGCGGACGGGTGAAGGTCACGTCATCGCGCGGCTCGCTCACCGCGGAGGCGCATGCGTCGACCGCGATCCCGAAGGGCGCGGCCGCGTTGACCGTCAACCAGTCCGGACCCGACCCGTTCGATCTCATTGATGCGACGCAAGCAGTCAGCGACGTCCGGATCGAAACGGTCTGATGGATCCGCTCTTCACCTCGGGCCTGTCGACGAGCGTCGTGGTCGTCGTACTCATCAAGACACTGGTCGTGTTCGTGTTCTTGTTGATCGCCACGATGTTGATGGTCTGGTTCGAGCGCAAGGTCATCAGCGACATGCAGAACCGCATCGGACCGAATCGCGCGGGACCGTGGGGCATCCTCCAAACGCTCGCGGACGGCATCAAACTGTTCTTCAAGGAGCCGATGGTTCCCGAGCGCGCCGACCGACGCATCTTCCGGCTTGCGCCGTACTTGTCGTTCGTGCCCGCGTTCCTCACGTTCTCGATCGTGCCGATGGGTGGTGCCTTTGGTCCTGGCCACGACGGCACCGTGAGCATCCTCGGGCACGACACCTATCTCCAGCTGGCCGATCCACCGGTTGGCATCCTCATCGCGCTCGCATGTTCATCGATCGCCGTCTACGGCGTGATGCTCGCCGGCTGGTCGTCCGGATCGAAGTACCCGCTGCTGGGGGCGGTCCGCGCCTCCGCCCAAATGGTGAGCTACGAAGCGGCAATGGGTCTCGCCGTCGTGACCGTCGTGCTGACCACCGGCACGTTGAGCACGCACGGCATCGTCGCCCAGCAGGCGGGGTCCGGTCCGGGAGACATCCTCCCCAACTGGACGATCCTCGTCACCGGATTCGTTCCGTTCTTCATCTTCCTGCTGGCCGGCACGGCGGAGATCGAACGGCCACCGTTCGATCTACTCGAAGCGGAACAAGAGCTCGTGGCCGGCTTCAACACGGAGTACTCCGGCATTCGATTCGCGCTCTTCTATCTGGCTTCGTTCATGAACACGATCACGACGTCGGCCATCGTGGTCACGTTGTTCCTGGGCGGTCCCTCGGGGCCGTTGCTGTTCGGACCGGATTGGGTGTGGCCGGTGATCTGGTTCTTCAGCAAGACGCTCGTGTTCCTGTTCATCTTCGTGTGGTTCCGGGCCACGCTGCCGCGGTTTCGCTACGACCAGCTCATGGATCTTGGTTGGAAGGTGATGATCCCGCTGGCCCTCGGCTGGATGCTCGTGGTCGCGGCGATCCGCATCGCCAGCGATCGCAGCCTCACGCAACCGCAGATCTTCCTGGTTGTGCTCGGCGGCGGTTTCGGCATCGTGATGGCGGCGTCCTTGCTCGCGCTGGCTCGACGCACGGCCGTACACCGCCGCGACGACCTCGAGCCGCAGGAGGCCCGCTGATGGGGTACTTCGAAGGATTCGGTGTCACGTTCCGCAAGCTGTTCCACGGGGGTGAAGACGGACGCGTCGTCACGGTCGAGTATCCGAAACAAAAGCGCATCAAGGCCGAGCGACTTCACGGCCGACACGTCCTCAACCGCTACGAGGACGGCATGGAGAAGTGCATCGGCTGCGAGCTGTGCGCCGGTGTGTGCCCCGCCCGCTGCATCTACGTGCGAGGTAAGGACAACCCGGCCGACGACCCGGTCAGCCCGGGCGAGCGTTACGGCTTCGTCTACGAGATCAACTATCTGCGCTGCATCCACTGCGATCTCTGCGTGGAGGCCTGCCCGACCGAAGCGATCACCGAGACAAAGCTCTTCGAGTTCTCGTTCACCAATCGTCAGGACGCGATCTACACCAAAGCCGAGCTCGTGGTGGATGACGAGGGAATGCCTCAGCAGCTGCCCTGGGAGGACTGGCGCGCGGGCGAGGATGAGCACACCTCGGCTTGGATGCGGGCCACGTCGCCGTCGGGCGCGGCCGAGTTCGAAGGCGTCGTGGCCTGGGCTGGCGAGCTGGGCTACGGAGTCCGCGAACCCGAGCACGGCCAGATGATCGACGTGCCGGAGGAGACGACCGAAAAGCAAGCCGACGACCCGGAGAATCAGGTGTTGCGCGGTGTCGACGCGCAGACCCACGGCAAGGTCGACCCGCACGGCCATCCGCTTTCGGTCGATCACGAGGTGAGTGAGAGCTGATGGAGCTGCTCGTCTTCGTCATCGCCGCGGCGATCATCCTCAGCGGCGCGGTGGGTGTGATCATCGCGGCCAACCCAGTGCACTCGGCGCTCTCTCTCGTGGCGACCCTTTTCGGAATCGCGGTGTTGTTCGTGGCCGAAGACGCCCACTTCCTGGCTGCAGTGCAGGTGATCGTGTACGCCGGCGCCATCGTCGTGCTGTTTCTCTTCGTGATCATGCTGCTGGGCGTCGATCGCTCGGAAGACCTCGAAACCGAACCGCTCGGAGGCCAGCGACCGATGGCCGCCGCCGCCGGTGCCGGTCTGCTGGGCGTCGCGCTGATCACCTTGATCGTGACGCACCGCGACTTCAACTCGATTGCTCTCGGCGCGAAGTCGAGCGTCGGGCAGCTCTCGGGTCCCGCGTCGGACAACGTGCGCAAGCTCGGTCAATCGCTGTTCACCGACTACCTCTTCGCCTTCGAGATCACCTCGGTCCTGCTGGTGATCGCCGTGGTCGCCGCCGTGGTGCTGGCGCGCCGCGCCGCGGCCGCGTTACCTGTCGACGCCGAGAACTCGGCGGGGGCGGCGCAGTAGTGCAGCTCGCCATCCTCCAGCCGACGTCCACCTGGTATCTGGTGCTCGGGGCCGTGCTGTTCACCATCGGCGCGGTCGGGCTCATGGTGCGGCGCAACCCGCTCGTCATGTTCATGTGCATCGAGCTGATGCTCAACGCCGTCAACCTCACGTTCGTCACGTTCGCCAAGGCCCTTGATGACATTGGCGGCCAGGCCATCGTGTTCTTCGTGTTGGTGGTGGCCGCCGCCGAGGTCGTGGTAGGCCTCGGCATCATCGTCGCCCTGATGCGACGCCGCCCCGGCGCAACCGCCGACGACATTTCGATGTTGAAGGGTTAGGGCGCGTGGTCGAACTCGTTTGGTTGATTCCGGCATTGCCGCTGTTCGGGTTTCTCGTGCTGCTCGTCGCGGGCCGCAAGATGGGTGAGCCCTTTGCAGGGTGGTTTGCCACGCTGATGTGTGGCGGCGCGTTCGCCGCGTCGGTGATCGTGTTGGTCGGGCTGCTCGGCGAGCACGAGGAAGAGCGTCGCTTTCAGCAAGTGCTCTTCGATTGGCTGCCTGTCGGCAGCTTGAAGGTGCAACTCGGCTTCCTGGTCGATCCGTTGTCGATCACGATGGCGCTGTTCATCACCGGCGTCGGTGCACTGATCCACCTGTACTCGATCGGCTACATGCACGGGGACCCGAAGTTCTCCAAGTTCTTCGTGTACATGAACCTGTTCGCGTTCTCGATGTTGATGCTGGTGCTGGGCAACAACCAGCTCGTCACGTTCCTCGGTTGGGAAGGTGTCGGCGCTTGCTCGTACATCCTCATCTCGTTCTGGTTCAGCGACGAGGCCAACGCGTCGGCAGGCAAGAAGGCGTTCGTCACCAACCGCATCGGTGACTGGGGGTTCATGATCGCGACATTCCTCGCGTTCTCAGCCGCCGGGACCGTCACCTACTTCGCCAACGGCCAGAACATCGGGCTGCTCGACGAGGAGACCATCGCGACGCTTGCGCCCGTGACCATGACCGCGATTGCCGCGCTGTTGTTCTTCGGCGCAGTCGGCAAGTCGGCCCAGCTGCCCCTGTACCTGTGGCTTCCCGACGCCATGGCCGGCCCCACCCCGGTCTCGGCGCTGATCCACGCCGCGACGATGGTGACGTCGGGCGTGTACCTGATGACGCGGGTGAGCCCGCTGCTGGCTCATGGCTACACCTGGCTGCCGACGACGATCGCGGTGATCGGTGCGCTGACCGCGCTGTTCGCAGCGACTGTCGCCGTCGCGCAGACCGACATCAAGCGTGTCCTCGCGTACTCGACAGTGAGCCAGCTCGGCTACATGTTCCTCGCGGTGGGATCCGGCGCGTACGTGGCTGCCATCTTCCACATGGTCACCCACGCCTTCTTCAAGGCGCTGTTGTTCCTGGGATCGGGATCGGTGATCCACGGTCTCCACGGTGAACAGGACATGCGCAAGATGGGCGGGCTGCGCAAGTGGATGCCAGTCACGGCGGTGACATTCATCATCGGATGGCTGGCTATCGCCGGCATTCCACCGTTCGCCGGCTTCTGGTCGAAGGACGACATTCTCCTGGCGGCGTTCCACAAGAGCTTCTTCCTGTGGTTTGTCGGCTTCGTCACCGCGCTCTTGACCGCCTTCTACATGAGTCGCCAGGTGTTCATGGTGTTCTTCGGTGAGCCGCGGTTTGACGAGCACGAGGTTCATCCGCATGAATCGCCGTGGACGATGGGCCTTCCGTTGGTGGTCCTCGCCGGCCTGTCGGTCGGAGGCGGGGCCCTGAATCTGCCGTTCTCGCATGACACAAAATTCCTCGAACAGTGGTTGGCGCCGGTCGTCGAGGCCAGCGAGACGACGTTCAGCATTGCTGGCACGACCCAAACCGGTCTCGCCGTGGGGACGGCATTTCTGTGCGCGGCGGCGATCGTCGTCGCCGCGCAGATCTACCTGCGGCACAAGCGAGCACCGATCGAGCCCGAAATCCTGGCCCACGCGTGGTACTACGACGAAGCCGTCAGCGCCTTCGTCGCCGGGCCGGGTCAACTGGCATTCGAGGAGACGGCTCGCTTCGACCGCGGCGTCGTCGACGGCGCGGTCAACGGTGTCGCCGCTGTCGTTCGATTTGGAGCGAGCAAGCTTCGGCTCGCGCAAACGGGTTACGTGCGCAACTATGCGCTGGGCATCGCCGTTGGCGCGTTCATTCTCGTCGGGTTGTTCCTCACGAGGTCCGGCGCCTGATGGAACACGCGCCCGGGACTCCGCTCTTGACCGCGTTGATCGTCGTGCCGTTCGTCGGCGCGTTCATCCTCGCGCTCACGCCCCGTCGGCCTGGCCTACCCAAGATGATCGCCGTGCTCACCACCGTGCTCACGGCAGCGCTGAGCGTTGCGGTGCTGGTGTCGTTCAACCGGCACGATCCCGGGTTCCAGCTCAGGGACCATCACAGCTGGATCTCGAGCTTCGGGATCAGCTGGACGGTTGGCGTCGATGGCATTTCGCTGTTCTTGATCGTGCTCACGGGCATCCTGTTCCCGATCGCGATTCTCGGAACTGACCCCCATCACGACCACAAAGCGTTCTACGCGTGGCTGCTCGTGCTCGAGGCGGGTTGCCTAGGTGTGTTTCTGGCGCTCGATCTGTTCTTGTTCTTCGTGTTCTTCGAGATCGTGCTCGTACCGATGTACTTCCTGATCGGCCAGTGGGGCTACGGCAACCGCACCTATGCCGCGCTGAAATTCTTCCTGTACACGATGTTCGGGTCGGCCTTCATGCTCGTCGCGCTGATCTCGACCGCGGTGTTGCATCAGCGCGCCGTCGGTGGCCCGCTCACGTTCGACCTCGCCACCATCGCCACGCAGCCCGGCATCGCGACCAACACCGCCCGCTGGCTGTTCCTCGGCTTCACGGTCGCGTTCGCGGTGAAGGTGCCGTTGTTCCCCGTACACACCTGGCTGCCCGACGCGCACACGGAAGCGCCGACGGCGGGTTCGGTGATCCTGGCTGGCGTCATGCTGAAGCTCGGCACCTACGGCTTGATCCGGTACGGCTTGTACCTGTTCCCCGAGGCGACCGTGTACTTCGCCCCGGCAATGGTCACGTTGGGGGTGATCGGCATCGTCTACGGCGCCGTCGTCGCCACGATGCAGAAGGACCTCAAGCGGCTTGTCGCGTACTCATCCGTGGCGCACCTCGGGTTCATCGTGCTCGGCACGTTCGCGCTGACGCAGCAGGGCATCGAGGGCGGCGTGCTGCAAATGGTGAACCATGGGCTGTCGACGGGAGCCTTGTTCCTTCTCGTCGGGTTCATCTACGACCGGCGGCACACGCGCGAGATCGCCAAGCTCAAGGGTCTGCAGAAGGCGGCGCCGGTGATGGCCGGCGTGTTCACGGTCGTGATGCTGTCCTCGATCGGGTTGCCCGGACTCAACGGCTTCGTCGGCGAGTTCCTCATCTTGATCGGATCGTTCCTCACCCGACGCTGGTGGGCGGTCGTGGCTGCGGCCGGGGTGATCCTCGCCGCGCTCTACCTCCTGTGGGCGTACCAGCGCGTCTTCCACGGCGAGCCGGACGAGGAGAACGCGTCCTTCCCGGAGATGAAATGGAGCGAGGGGCTGGTGATGGCACCGTTGATCGCCCTCATCGTGTTCCTCGGTGTGTACCCGAAGCCGGTGCTCGACCGCATCCAGCCGTCCGTGGAAGCGCTCATCGCCCACGTCGAGGTGAAGAGCTGCGCGGCCCCGAACGGCACTTGTTACCACCAACCTGATGCCGCCTCCGACAAGGCGCAGCGCTGATGCTGGCTGCACTCGCGCAGAGCGGAAGCGACGTCGCGCTCAAGATCGCGACGCCTCAGGTCGCGTGGAAGGCGCTGGCGCCGGTACTGGTCCTCATCGTCGGCGCCACGCTCATCCTCGGCGCCGAGGCGATGTCGCGGAAGCTGTCCCGTTCGAGTGCCTTCGCCGTGGCCACGATCGTCACCGCCCTCGCGGCCATGGGAGCCGCGGTGCCGCTGTGGCGAGAGGTGACCGATCCGCAACAAGGTCCGTTCACCGCGATGAAGGGAGCGATTGCCGTCGACGGCTTCTCGGTCTTCTTCGCGTTCCTTGTGTGTGCCGCGGTGGTGCTCGCTGCGCTCCTGGCCGACGGCTACCTGCGCCGCGAGGGCCTCGACGTGGCGGAGCTCTACGTCCTCATCCTGCTGTCCGCGTCGGGTGGCTTGATCATGGCGATGGCCAACGACCTCATCGTGATGTTCCTCGGCCTCGAGATCCTGTCGATCGCCGCCTACGTGCTCGCGGCGATGCACTTGCGCCGAACGCAGTCTCAAGAGGCCGGCATGAAGTACTTCGTGCTCGGCGCGTTCTCATCCGCGTTCTTCCTGTACGGCATCGCGCTCGTCTACGGGGCAACCGGCTCGACAAACTTGGCCCGGGTCGCCGACTTCGGCCGAGTGCGGGTCACGGGCGAGAACGGCATCGCCTACACGCTGACCGACCACCCGTCGGCGCTGCTGCTCGCAGGATTCGCGTTGCTGCTGGTGGGCTTCGGGTTCAAGATCGCCGCTGTCCCGTTCCACTCGTGGACACCGGACGTGTATCAGGGCTCACCGACGCCGGTGGTGGCCTTCATGGCGTCGGCAGTCAAGGCGGCCGGATTCGCCGGTCTGCTGCGGGTGTTCGTCGTGGCCTTCGGCGGCTACCGGACCGACTGGCAGCCCTACATCTACGCGTTGGCCGTGGCCACGATGCTCGTGGGGTCTGTGCTGGCCGTCGTGCAGACCGACGTGAAGCGCATGCTGGCCTACTCGTCGATCAACCACGCCGGGTTCATCCTGGTGGGGGTCCAGGCGGGCACGGCGGACGGTTTGTCCGGAGCCCTCTTCTACTTGACGGCGTACACGTTCATGGTCGTCGGCTCCTTTGGTGTGGTCACGCTGGTATCCCGGCGGGGCGACTCGCACACCACTCTCGACGACTATCGCGGGCTCTCTCGACGCGAGCCGCTCTTGGCGTTCGTGTTTGCCGTATTCCTGTTCGCGCAGGCGGGCGTGCCGCTCACGTCGGGCTTCTTTGCCAAGTTCTATGTGCTGACTGCGGCCGTGAACGCCCACTCGTGGCCGCTGGCCATCACCGCCATGGTTTCGGCGGTCATCGCCGCCTTCTTGTACTTGCGGATCACGGTCAGCATGTACATGACCGACGACGACGAGGAGGCCGCCGAGCAACCGGTCCGCCGGCAGCGGCTGCCGGTGCCGATGGGCGCGGGCATTGCGCTCGCGGTGTCGTTCGCGGTCACGTTGTTCGTCGGGTTCCTGCCCGGCTCGCTCGCCGACACGTCCGCCGACGCCATCCCCACCGTCAGCGCCCCCGCCAAGTGACGCCCACCTCCCAATTCCCACTGAACCGCACACATTTTTGTGTACGGATCGATGGGATTTCGGCAGCGTGGGGTC
>JBEEGD010000325.1:0-19251 GCA_041166685.1 Acidimicrobiaceae bacterium
CGGGGCGAACGTGGCCCACGGACCGACGAGCGCGTTGCCGGCGCCGATGATCAGGATCAGGACTCGGGTGGGCACGTCACGCATCGACGACCGCCTTCCAACGTTCACGCGAGCGGCTCATTATCTCGGACCGCTTGCCGCCGGATCGAATCAGCCGCCCCGAAAGGTCTACCGCAGTTGCGGTTACGACTTGACGGAAGAAAGGAACTTCAGCAGCAGGCCGCGGTTGACCGGCTCGTCGTCGTCGTCCATCTCGTCGAGCGCAGCGTCGCGCTCCTCCACCGTTGCCGCCTTCGCCGCGGCGGCCACCGCCTGCGCCGCCTTCGGGCTGAGACTGGCGAGTTGCTGCGCGACGTCATCGGCGTCCGGGAGTTCCTCATCGGACTCACCCGCTTCCACAACCGACACGACATCGACCGCGGCGAACTCGGGCGCAGGCTCGGTGTCAGGCTCAGCCGCGATGGGCACGAGCGAGTCCACACCGGGGATCTCGATGGAGAACGGATCCCACGTCGCGCCGCTCCCCGCCACCGCCTCGTCATCCGCCGGGGTTTCGGGCTCGGCGAATCCATCCAACGAAGCGAAGGCCTCCGCCGGCTTGGGGGCCGGCATCGGCGTGGCTCGCACCTTGACGACACCGAGCTCCACGAGCTCCTTCACGTAGCGGCAGGCGTCGAGCTCGCCGAGCCTCAGCGTGTGCGCGATGCCCGTGACGCTCGTCCCGCTGCCGATGGCGACGATCGTCCTCCACCGATCCGCGGTGATCAGGATGTCGTCGCCCTCGAGTTCGGCTACGAGGCTCACCCATGCGTCCATCGAGGGCACGACCGCCTCGATCTCGTGCCACTCGCTGAGTTGACGCTCGGCGTCCTTCAGCAACGGCTCGACGGCCCGCGCGCCAGCCGGCTCGGGCGCCGTCGTTCCGGCCTCGAAGGTGAATGAGCCGTCTCCGTACCGCAGCAGTTCGAACAGCACGTCGACCGCCCCGGCATCAGGAATCGATCCGGTGGCTTCTGATCCGACCACCGCTCCGGCGTCGACCCACACGCTGCCCGACCCGCGGTCGCCCGTGATGAGCAGGCGCCCGGTCTTCTTCGTGGACGCCAAGAGTCGCAGCACGTCGGGTAGTGCAAAGGTGTCGAGGGTGCCCTGAAGGGCCACGGTGACCTCCGAGTTGCCGGACTAGTCTGAATGCGGGCCAGTTACTGGGCACTTCATCGGCAGCCCGGCCGCCCGGCTTCAGTCCGGTTTCAGACTTCGCCCGGTCTGCGCGCGGCCAACCCGGCTCGCGCGGCCTCTGTCATGGCGGCAACGGGCGCTTCCTCGCCTGTCCACAGCCGAAAAGCGTGGCTGGCTTGGTGGACGAGCATGCCGACCCCGTCGATGGCGGTGATGCCCTGCTCGCGGGCCGCGGCAACCAGCGGCGACGGCGATGGGAAATACACGACATCGGCCACCACCTGCCCGGACACCAGCAGGGACGGATCGAACGGCATCAGCCCATCACCCATCCCGACCGATGTGGCGTTGACCACCAGATCGGCATCTCCAATCGCCTCGATCCCGGCAACGCGACCCGCGGGGCCGGCCAGCGCGGCCGCGGCGTCCGCGCGCTCGGCCGTGCGGTTCACGACCGCCACGTCGTTGATCCCCGCTCGAGCCAGTGCCAGGACGATGGCCCGCGCCGCTCCCCCGGCTCCGACCACGACCGCGCGCCGCCCATTCACGTCGACACCGGCGTCTGCTCGCAACGCGTCCAGGAACCCGGGGCCGTCCGTGTTCTCGCCGAGGAGCCCGTCCACAGTCGAGACCACGCAGTTCACGGCTCGCAGAGCAGCGGCCTCTGGGGTGCATTGATCGACCAAGTGCGCGACCGCATCCTTGTGCGGCATCGTCACGGACAGGCCACCGATGTCGAGGGCGCGCATCGCGTCGAGCGCCCGCCCTGCGTCGCCGGGCCCGACTTCGAACGCGAGGTAGACCCAGTCGAGACCGCAGGCCGCGAACGCCGCATTGAAGATCGCAGGCGACAGCGAGTGCCGGATCGGAGCGCCGATCACGCCGGCCAAACGCGTACTACCGCTGACGCGCGCTCCGCGCTCCACTAGTCGCAGCCCAGACCGGCGGCCTTGCAACGCGCCTTGGCAGCCTCGAACTCGCTCGCGCTCGCCGTGAAGAGATGGTGGCCGGCGGGGAGGTTCGGATCGAGTACGTAGAACACCGCGTCGCCCGTCGCGGGATGCAGTGCCGCCTCCAACGCCTTGCGACTCACGCTGGCGATCGGCGTCGGCGGCAAGCCCGGGTTCTTACGTGTGTTGTACGGCGAGTCCTTCGCGAGATCGCTCTGACGCAGCACGCATGGCCGCGCGTCCTGCAAGTAGCACAGTGTGGCGTCGACGCCGAGCGGCATCCCCTGGGCCAGCCGGTTGTAGATGACGCGTGCGATCTTCGGTCGGTCCTCGTCGACCTTCGCCTCTTCCTCAACCAGCGAGGCGACGGTCAACACCTCGTACGGGTCGCGGCCCACCAGGGCAAGTGCATTCGCGAGACCAAGTTCGTTCGCGACCTTGTCGAATTGCGTGACCATTGTCTGGATCGCGACGGTCTCGTCGGCCCCCTCCCCGATCTCGTAGGTGTCGGGAAAGAGAAAGCCCTCGATCGGCTTGTCCGCCGGTTGGAAGATGGACCGGACCTGGCCCGCGGTGAGCACTTGGTTCAACTTCTCGATGGAGAACGTGGGGATGCCCGCCACGATCTGTCCGGGAATCTGTCGCAGGTTGAGACCTGGAGGAACCAAGTACCGACGCGTGGGCGGCGGCAATGGTCCCGTTCGGAGGCGTCGCAAGACATCGTCGGCGCCAGCGTGGAGCGGCATCCGGTACGTGCCCGCAAGGAACGGGCCGCCGCTCTTCGTCTTTATGTAGAGCTTGAACAGAAACGCGCTGTTGATCACACCCTTCTTCTCCAGCAGATCCGCGATCGAGTTCGTCGATGAGCCACGGGGGATGTCGAGCACGATCTCTGCGCCGGGACGACCCGACGGAAACAGCTGCCGGTACGCCCAGAAGCTGACCAGGCTGGCGATCAAGATGAGCACGATGAACACACCAAGACCGGTGACGGCAATCTTGCGCCGCCGCGACATCTCAGGACGCAGCTCCTCGTATTCGTCCTCGTCGCGTTCCATCACGGTCACGGGCGTTCGGGCCCCCTGCCATCGAGCCATGACTGCAGTAGCACCGCGGCCGCCGCTTGGTCGATCACGCCTGACCGCGCACGGGCTCGTACTCCGCCCGCGCGCAGCTGATGATTGGCGGTCACGGTGGTGAACCGCTCATCCACCGTCTCGACGGGGACGGCGAGTCGCTCCGCCAGCTCGGCCACCTCGTCGAGCACTGCTTTGGCAGCCGGCCCAACGGTGCCGTCGAGCGAGAGGGGCAATCCGACCGCGACGATCTCGGCGCCCCACTCCGCGACGATCTCCGCGATCGCCCGGTGATCGGCGGCGCGATCCTTGGCCGACGTCCGCTCGAGCGTGGCGATCGGTGTCGCCAGGCGGCCGTCGCTGTCGCTGACGGCAACGCCGATGCGGCGCGAGCCCAGATCGAGTCCGAGGGCCCTCACGTCGAGGCGATGCCCGCAGCCACGCGGGCCTGATCGAGAGCAGCGTCGAGGCCGGCCGCGTCCTTGCCTCCGGCCATCGCGAGAAGAGGATCCTTCCCGCCGCCGCCCTTGATCGTCTTCGCGGCGTCGGCGATGAGCTCGGCGGCGTTCAGGCTGCTGTCCTTGCGGATCGCGCTCACCAATGCGGCGCCACCGCCTGAAGGAGCGCCACCCAACACAACCGCACGCACACCCGGCTGGTCGCGCACGGCGACTGCGAGGTCGCGCAGCGCGTCGCGGTCGATGTCGTCGACCCGAGCGACCACCACCCCGTCGATGGCCGCATCCGCGAGAGACGATGCACGGCCGACCGCGGCTTGTTGCCGCAACCCCTTGACCTCATCGCGCAGCGACTTGATCTCCTCGAGTCGTTTGCGGGCGCCGTCGACGACCTCGCCGGTGGGTACGTTGAGGATGTCGGCGACCTCCGCGAGGATCTCCTCCTCGTGCCGCAGCCGCTCGATCGGCCCGGTGCCCGTCACCGCCTCGATGCGACGCAGGTTGGAACCGATCGATTCCTCTTTCACGATCTTGAGCGGGCCGATGTCGCCGAGGCCGCGCACGTGCGTGCCGCCGCAGAGCTCGAGGGAGTGCCGGCCGGCCTCGAGCACTCGGACCACGTCGCCGTACTTCTCGCCGAAGAAGGCGATCGCACCGAGGTCTGCGGCGTTTGCTTTCGTGGTCTCGTAGTGGCGAACCGGATCGTTGGCCAAGATCTCCTCGTTGGCGAGGTCTTCGATCTCACGAATCTGTTCGGGTGTCAGTGCCTCGGCGGGCCCGAAGTCGAAACGAAGCCGATCTGGCGCAACCAGGGACCCTTGTTGGTTGACGTGATCTCCGAGCACTTGCCGGAGGGCCCAGTGCAGGATGTGGGTTCCGGTGTGATTGCGACGGATCGCGTCGCGACGCGCGACATCGATCGCGGCGGTCGCCTCCTGTCCAGGCAGGATCTCGCCTTCGACGACGCGCGCCACGTGTCGGTGAAGCCCCGGCAGCGCGTACGTCGTGTCGAGTACCTCGGCGCGTCCGGTGTCGGTCGAGATCGTGCCAGTGTCGCCCACCTGGCCGCCCGACTCCGCGTAGAACGGCGATCGGTCGAGGAAGACACTGTCGTCCACGACCGCGAGCACCGTGGCCTTTGTCTCGAACTCTTCGCGTCCGACGAAGTCCGTCGGCCCGAACTGGTCGAGTACGGATTGGAAGTCGGTGAGGTTCTCGTAGTGGGCGGCCTGGCTCGACTTCCGACCGCTGATCTCCTGTGCGCGCTTCAGTGCGACTTGGTACCCATCGACGTCAACGTCGACGCCACGTTCCGCGGCGATCTCTTGCGTGACTTCGAGGGGGAAGCCATGGGTCTCGTAGAGGTCGAACGCGACGTCACCGGGCAGCGCGTCGCTGTCACGAAGTTCCGCCAGCCTCGCGTCGAGCAGCGTCGAACCGCGAGCCAGCGTGCGCCGGAAGGCGTGCTCCTCGCGCGAGATCGTGTCGATCACACGGTCGCGATTGGCGCGCAACTCCGGGTACGGATCGCCCATCAGGTCGACCACCTTGTCGACCAACGGTGGTGTCACCTCGCGGTCGCCACCGAGCAAGTGGGCGTAACGAACGGCGCGGCGGATGATTCGCCGCAACACGTAGCCCCGACCTTCGTTGGATGGCACGACGCCGTCGCTCACGAGGAACGCCATCGTGCGGCTGTGATCCGCGATGACCTTGAGGGCGACGTCGGTGCGGTCGTCCATCCCCAGCCGCCGACCGGTGACGGACATCGCCTGCTCGACCAGCGCCGCGAGGATGTCGGTCTCGAAGATGGACGCGACACCATTGATCGCCGCCAGGGTGCGCTCGAGTCCGGCGCCGGTGTCGACGTTCTTCATCGGGAGCGGATCGAGACCGCCGTCGGGGCGGCGGAAGAACTCCGTGAAGACGAGGTTCCAGATCTCGACGTAGCGGTTCTCCGCGGCGGGGTCAGCCGGACCGGTGCTTGGCCCGAACTCAGGCCCGTAGTCCCAGAAGATCTCCGAGCTCGGGCCGCACGGACCGATGTCGCCCATCTCCCAGAAGTTGTCCTTGTCGAGCCGCTGAACTCGCTCGCGAGGGAACCCCACGTCGTCGACCCAGAGCTGTTCCGCCTCGTCGTCGCTCACATGCACCGTCACCCAGAGACGATCGGCGTCGAGTCCGTACACCTCGGTGAGCAGCTCCCACGCCCACGCGATCGCCTCGCGTTTGAAGTAGTCGCCGAAGCTCCAGTTGCCGAGCATCTCGAAGAAGCTGACGTGTCGCGTGGTGCGTCCGATGGCGTCGAGGTCGTTGTGCTTGCCGCCAGCCCGGACGCACTTCTGCACGTCGGCGACGCGCGGCGGCTTGAACGGGACCGGCTCCTCGCCGAGAAAGTACGGAACGAACTGCATCATCCCCGAGTTGGTGAACATCGGGGCCGTCGGGTGTTGCGGGATGAGTCCGGCTGACGGCACGATGGTGTGCTGTCGTTCCGCGAAGAAGTCCAGGAACGCGCGCCGCAGTTCGTCGGACTTCATAGAACGAGCAAGGCTATCGGCGGTTGGAGGCCAGCTCCGCTCGGATCTCGGCCTCTCGCTCGCGCATTGCGACCCGGCCGTCGGCCACGGCCCCACGGAGGTCGTCGCCAAGGCCCTTCAGCGCGCCGGCAAGGTCGGACGAGACCCGCTCCGGTGTGTAGCGCTGCATCGTGTCGCGCACGAAGCGCATCACCCAGAAGGAGACACCGAAGCCAAAACCCACGCCGATCATGAGCCAGAAAAGACGCTTGAACACGAGCTTCGCCGATCAGTCTTCGCCGCGGCGACGCCGGAATCGCCGCGCGGCCCCAGCCGTCCCGGAGGCAAAGGCGATGGTCTTGATCACGGGATTCGAGAAAGCGAGATACGCGAGACGCGACGCAGAGTCCACGGTGGACGAGATCGATTCCGCGGTACCCAGCAGATTGTCGACGCGCTCGAGCTCGACGTTCGCTTGACCCACCGCGGCGCGCATCTCCGTGACCACCGGCAGCGTCTCACGTCGGAGCTCCTGAATCGCCGACCGCAACTCGCGCAGCGTTCGGTTGAGCGAGTAGATCGCGAAGATCAGCACGAGCACCGCCATGCCACTGGCTACCGCAACGACGACAGCCGCAGCGTCACTCGTGTCCATCGGCGCTCTCGCTGCGAGTGCTGTCCATGCGCGTTGCGATCTCCTTTTCGAAACCGTGCGGGGAGGGTTGGTAGTAGGTCCGCCCCTCGGCCTCAGGCGGGCGGTACTCCTGCTCCACCCAGCCCCTGGGGTCGTCGTGAGGATAGTGGTATCCGGCCCCGTGTCCGAGCTTTGCTGCGCCGTAGTAGCCCGTACCCCGCAGATGGGGTGGCACCTCACCTGCCACTCCATTGCGCACGTCCTCCAAGGCCGACCAGATCGCGGTCGCAGACCGGTTCGACTTCGGTGCGCTGGCCAGATGGACGACGGCCTGCGCCAAGTTCAGCTGCGCTTCAGGTAGGCCCACGAACTCCACGGCGCGAGCGGCGGCATCCGCCACCAGCAACGCCATCGGATCCGCCATACCGATGTCCTCGGACGCGAGGATCACCAACCTCCGGGCGATGAACCGTGCGTCCTCGCCGGCCTCCAACATCCGCGCCAGCCAGTACAGGCCCGCGTCGACGTCGGAGCCGCGGATGCTCTTGATGAACGCGCTGATCACGTCGTAGTGCTCGTCGCGTCCGTACCGCAGCGCCTTCGTGCCGATCGCGGCTTCGGCGTCGGCCAGCGTGATCCGAGGAGTGCCGTCGGAGCTGCGGGCGCGAGCCAGCGCCGCGGCCACCTCCACCGTCGTGAGCGCTTGGCGCCCGTCGCCGGTGGTGAGCAGCACGAGGTGCTCGCGCGCGTCCTTGGCGATGGTGGCGCCCTCGGCTTCGACGCCTCGATCGATCAGTGTCTCCGTGGCCTCCGCGTCCAACGGCTCGAGCCGGAACAGCGTCGAGCGCGAGAGCAGCGGAGCGTTCACTTCGAAGTACGGATTCTCCGTCGTCGCGCCGATGAGCACGATGAGACCGGTCTCGACCGACGGCAGCAATGCGTCCTGCTGGGCCTTGTTGAAGCGATGGACCTCGTCGAGAAACAGGATCGTCGGTTGATCGTGTTCGCCGAGGCGGCGTTCTGCGCGCTCGAGAACCTCTCGAACGTCCTTGACGCCCGCGCTGACGGCCGAGAGCTGCTCGAACGCTTTTGCCGTGACCCGGGCGATCACCTTGGCGATCGTCGTCTTCCCCGTGCCCGGCGGGCCCCAGAAGATCACCGACGACAACCGATCACCCTCGATCAGCGCGCGCAGCGGCGCACCGGGGCCGAGCAGATGCTGCTGGCCCACGACCTCATCGAGACGCGTCGGCCGTAAACGATCCGCAAGGGGGGCTCGAGCGGCGAGGCGCTCAGCCGCGACTGAGGCGAAAAGGTCATCGCCCTTGGGCACAGGCCGAGGCTAATGGGACCGCAGTGCTAGACAACGAGGCGCGATGGACCCGATGGTCGTGCTCGTCCTCACGTGGGTGACCGCCGGTGTGGTGGTCGCGGCGTACATCTGGTTCGTGGTTTGGCGCTATCGCGCCGAGCAGCGCAAGAAGGCCGGGCAAGCGACGTCTGACTCCGCGATGTCCGACAAGATCGCGAGGACCGTCCAGCAGGCGGCCGCCAAGGCCGTGGTCGCGGGTAGCGAGAGCGAGAGGTTGACCGTCCCGATCGCAAACCCCCCGGCCGCGGCACAGGGAGCTGACGCCGCTGCCCCAGAGCCAGTTGCCGTCGCCCTCACCGTGGCAGACGCAGTGTCCGGGATCAGCTTGCCGTACGACCTTGCCCCGCTCATCACGATGGCTTCCCGCTCGGCCGTGGGAGATCGAGTTGCGTTCTGGACCGATGTCGCGCCCGCGGCGATCGTAGGACCGGCGTTCGCCGACGAACTCGAACGGCTCGGCTATTCAGTGAGCCCTCTCGACGACCGCACGCTCTCCGCGACGCGCCACCGCATGGAATTGGTGGTTGCCATCCATCCCGACGGACGAGGCGCGATCGTCGACGGACAGGTCGGCTTCCCATCGGTCCCGGAATTCTCGGTCGTGATCGAGGTCTGGGTTCCCTAGGACTTCTTCGGCGGGAGCAGGCGCAGGCCGAGCTCCGCCAGATGGCGTTCGTCGATGGGTGTTGGAGCGCCGGTCATGGGGTCGCTCCCGGACTGCGTCTTCGGGAAAGCGATGATCTCGCGGATGTTCTCCTCGCCGGCGAGGATGGCGATGAGCCGCTCCGTGCCGATGGCGAACCCTCCGTGGGGAGGCGCGCCATAGCGGAAGGGCGTGAGGAAGAACCCGAAGCGTCGCATGGCTTCCTCCTCGTCGATGCCGATCAGGTTGAAGACGCGCTGCTGGAGCTCGGGCTCGTGGATTCGAATGCTGCCGGACCCGAGCTCCCATCCGTTGAGCACGAGGTCGTACGCCTGGCTGCGCACCGACATCGGGTCAGACTCCAGCTTGTCCACGTCGTCGGGATGCGGACGCGTGAACGGATGGTGTGCGGGTTTCGGCCGGCCGTCCTCCGAGACACCGACGAACATCGGGAAGTCGAGGATCCACACGTAGCGGTACGGACCTTCGCTGACCGGCGGACGGCCGAGCTCATTGCGCAACTGACCCAGCACGTCGCACACGGTCATCCATTCGTCGGCCACGAGCAGGAGCACGTCGCCGGGACCGGCGTCCATCGTTTCGATGAGTGCGCGCTGCTCGTCCTCTGACAAGAACTTCGTGAGCGGTGACTCGAGCGCTCCTCCGTCGCCGACCTTGAACCACGCGAGGCCCTTGGCTCCGAGCTTCTTGGTGTGGTCGGTCAGGGCGTCGAGTTTGTTACGCGTGAGCTCGCTCGCCTTGCCCTCGGCACGGATGCCCTTCACGCATTCTGCTCGGAAGACTCGAGCCTCCGTCTTGGCGAACACGTCACCGAGGTCGACGAGCTCCATTCCAAACCGAAGGTCGGGTTTGTCGATGCCAAATCGATTCATCGCCTCATGCCATGTGATGCGTGGGATCAGGCCTGGACGCTCTCCGGTCACCGCCTCGGCGGCGTCGAGCACGGCTTCATCGGTGATCGCGAGCACGTCGTCTTGCTCGACGAAGCTCGCCTCGAAGTCGAATTGCATGAACTCGTATTGCCGATCAGCCCGCAGATCCTCGTCTCGAAGACAGCGAGCGATCTGGTAGTAGCGCTCCACGCCGGCCACCATCAGCAACTGCTTGAACAGCTGCGGGCTTTGCGGCAGCGCATAGAACGAACCGGGACTCTGGCGGGACGGGACGATGAACTCGCGCGCGCCCTCAGGAGTGGACGGCATCAACATCGGCGTTTCGACCTCGGTGAATCCCTGTCGCTCCATCGCTCGCCGCAGGGCGGAGTTCACCGTCGCGTGCACGGTGAGGTTGCGATGCATGCGCGGTCGACGCAGATCGAGATAGCGATGGTGTAAGCGCACACTCTCGTCGACGTCGATTCGGTCATCGATCGGGAACGGCGGAGGCTCGGCCGCGCTGAGGACCTCGACGGTGCAGTCCTTCACCTCGACCTCGCCCGTTGCGAGGCGATCGTTCTGGTAGCCCTCCGGCCGGCGCTGCACCGTCCCGGTGACACGGACGACGTACTCCGAGCGGATGTCGTGCGCGCCATCGACCACGCACTGCACCACGCCGCTGCGGTCGCGCAGATCGACGAAGGCCAGGTGCTCACCGTGCTCTCGGCGGCCGGCAACCCAACCGCAGAGCGACACCTCTTCGCCCACATGGTCGGCTCGCAGGTCGCCCGCCCAATGACTTCGCATGCTCATTGCAGCCGCTTCCTCACATGGTCGACGACGTCGGCCCGCGAGACCGCTTCCTGCTGGCTCGTACCCAGATCGCGCACGGTGACGGTGCCGTCCGCGATCTCCTGCTCACCGACGATGAGCGCAACGCTCGCTCCGGCGCGGTCCGCCTGCTTCATCTGCGACTTCATCGAGCGGCCGTCGAAGGCGCGATCAGCGCGCACGCCCGCAGCGCGCAACTCGTGCGTGAGATCGAGCGCGTTGGTGCCGTCGACCACGTCGATCACGAACACGTCGACGGTCGCCGACGGTGCCGGAAACACGCCCTCGGCGTCGCAGGCCAAGAGAATGCGCTCGACTCCCGCACCGAAGCCGATGCCGGGCGTCGACGGTCCGCCCATCTGCTCGGCCAAGCCGTCGTACCGCCCCCCTCCACCGATTGCGTTCTGCGCGGCATCGAGCGCGTCCGCCGCGAACTCAAAGGTGGTGCGGGTGTAGTAGTCCAGGCCGCGCACGAGTCTGGGCGCCAGCTCGTAGGCAACCCCGAGAGATCGCAGTCCGGTCTGCACGCGCTCAAAGTGAGCGGTGGACGCGTCCGACAGGTAGTCGGTCATGACGGGTGCCCCCGCGATGATCTCGGCATCTTCCTTCCGCTTGGAGTCCAGGACTCGAAGCGGGTTCGTCTCGAGCGTCTGGCGCGACTGCTCTGACAGCGCATCCCGATGCCCCGTCAGGTAGGCGGCTGGCGCGCTCAGATAGCGCGGGCGTGACTCGGCGTCACCCAACGAGTTGAGACGGAGACGGACACGCTGCAACCCGAGCGCGTCGTAGAACCCCGCCAACAGAGCAATGATCTCTACATCGAGATCGGGATCGTCCGATCCGATCGCCTCGACCCCGAGCTGATGGTGTTGCCGGAAGCGACCCGCCTGAGGCGCTTCGTAACGGAAGCTCGGCGCCACGTACCAGACCTTCCACGGTGTCGTGGGGCGGTGCTCGATGAACGCTCGAACGGCGGGCGCGGTTCCCTCGGGCCGAAGGGCGAGACGCCGGCCCCCTTTGTCGTCGAACTCGTACATCTCCTTGCGTACGACGTCGGTCGACTCGCCGAGACGGGTGAAGACCTCGTAGTGCTCGAACATCGGGGGGACGTGCAGCCCGTAGCCGGCCCGTGTCGCATCGCCGGCGAATCGCGCGATCAGTGCTTGCCACCGGGCCGATTCCGGAGGCAGCACGTCGTGTGTCCCCTTCGGGGCACGGAAGGAGTCGTTGTCAGCGATGGACAGGGACGTTACTGGGAGTACTCCACCGCCCCGAACCCACTTGCGTCGATCTAGTTTCTTCCTGTGCGGGTTCGCGACCTGATGCACAAAGGAGTCGTCAGCATCGATCGGGGGTCGACTGTCTCCGATGCGGCGCGGGTGATGCGGTCCAACGGGATCTCGTCGGTGATGATCGCTGGTGACGAGGCGGAGATGGGCATCATCACCGAGCGCGACTGCGTGGCCCTGGTCGCTGAAGGTGTCGACCCGACCACCATGTCGGTGGCGGACCGTATGAGCACCGACCTCGTGACGGTGTCGCCTGGGACCGACGTGGGTGAGGCGGCGCAGCTCATGGCCGATCACCAGATCCGCCACCTTCCGGTGATCGAGCACGGCCGGCTCGTGGGCATGGTCTCGTTGCGCGACCCCGTCGGACGTCATCCCGCGCTGCGAAAGGTCGAAGAAGAGCGACGCCAGAGTTTGCAAAATCGCGTGGCCGATGTGATCACCGCGTTCGCGGGCTCGATGACCTTCGTCTACCTCCACGCGATCTGGTTCGGTGCCTGGATCGCGCTGCGCGCTGAGGAGTACCCCTTCGGGCTTCTCACGATGATCGTTTCGCTCGAGGCGATCTTCCTCGCCACCTTCGTGATGATCAGCCAGAACCGTGCGGATTTGAAACGCCAGGCCCTCGCGGATCATCAATGGGACCTGGTGCAACAAGAGGAGCGACAGAACGAACAGCTCATCGAGATGTCAGAGCAGATCCTCGAGCTGACCCAAGCGATCCACGAGCTCACCAGCGCCACCCGCGCATCGACTGATCCGCAGTAGTTCGGCTCGCGTTCGCGTCCTCGGTCAGGCGCCCTTGCCCGGCACGACGCGATAGGCGTCGTACACGGACTCGATGCGTTTGATCTGCGAGAGCACCGACTCGAGATGCGATGGATCGCCGAGCTCGAAGTCGAAGCGCATCTTCGAGATGCGATCGCTGCCGGTGTTCGTGGTGCACGTGAGGATGTTGACGTGCTGATCGGACAGCACCTTCGCGACGTCGGACAGCAGACGGGCCCGGTCGAGAGCCTTCACCTCGATCGACGCGACGAACATCCCGGTGATGTCCGTGTCCCATTCGACCTCGATGAGCCGTTCGCCCTTACCGCCGGCGAGCGAGACGGCGTTGGCGCAATCGGATCGATGCACCGACACCCCGCGCCCGCGGGTGACGAAGCCCATGATCTCGTCGCCTGGGACCGGCGTGCAGCACCGCGACAACCTGACCATCACATCGTCGAGGCCTTCGACGTGGACGCCGGCCGCCGGCCGCTCTCGCCGCTCGCGCGGCTGGCGCACGGTGGTCGGTAGCTGCTCTTCGCGCTCCGGCTCACCATCACGCAGGTTCTTTGCAACGCGAGATGCCACCGATTTGGCCGAGACGTGGTTCTCGCCGATCGACGCGTGCAGCGCGTCGAGGTCCGTGTAGTTCAGCGTGGTGGCGATCTCGTCGAGCAGATTCGAAGCGGCGATCTTCTGCACGGGAAGACCTTCGCGACGCAGCGCCTTGATCAGCTCGTCACGGCCATTCTCGATGGCGTCCTCGCGACGCTCACGCGAGAACCACTGGCGAATCTTGTTGCCGGCTCGAGGGGTCGCGACGATCTGTAACCAGTCGCGCGACGGACCGGCGCCTTCGACCTTCGAGGTGAAGATCTCGATGGTGTCGCCCGAGACCAACTTCGAGTCGAGCGGGACGAGCCGGCCATTGACGCGGGCGCCGATGCACGCGTGGCCCACCTCGGTGTGGATGGAGTACGCGAAGTCGATGGGCGTTGCTCCGTTGGGCAGGGTCATGACCTGTCCCTTGGGCGTGAAGACGTAGACCTCGTCCTGATCGAGATCGACCTTCAACGTCTCCATGAAGGCGCTCGGGTCTGAGGTCTCCTGTTGCCAGTCGATGATGCGGTTGAGCCACGGCATGTCGGATGCCGAGTCGTCGCCCTTGTACCCATAGTGCGCCGCGACGCCGTACTCGGCCCGCTGATGCATCTCGCGGGTGCGGATCTGCACCTCGACGGTCTTGCCTCCGGGCCCGACCACCGTCGTGTGCAGCGACTGGTAGAGGTTGAACTTCGGCATGGCGATGTAGTCCTTGAACCGCCCCTGCACCGGCCTCCACGTCGCGTGGATCGATCCGAGTGCGGCGTAGCAGTCCTTCACTGTCTCGACGATCACGCGGATGCCGACCAGATCGAAGATGTCGGTGAACTCCTTGCCCTTGACGACCATCTTCTCGTAGATGCTCCACATGTGCTTCGGCCGGCCGGTGACGTCGGCCGCGATGCGGAGCTCCTCGAGACGACCACGCACGTCCTCGAGCACCTGCGCCAAGTAGAGCTCGCGCTCGGGCGTGCGGTTCGACACCATGTGGTCGATCTCTGCGAAGCGCTTCGGATGCAACGTCGCGAACGCAAGGTCCTCGAGCTGCTGTTTCATGTCCTGCATGCCGAGGCGATGCGCGAGCGGGGCGTAGATGTCGATCGTCTCGCGAGCGATGCGCTCCTGCTTGCCCGCTGGTAGCGCGGCCAGAGTCGACATGTTGTGAAGCCGATCGGACAGCTTGATGATGAGGACGCGCACGTCCTTGGCCATCGCCACGAGCATCTTGCGCATCGTGGCCGCCTGTTGCGCTTCCTTGGAGTCGAACTGGAGCCGCTCGAGCTTCGTGACACCGTCCACGATTCCCGCGACGTCGGGACCGAACTCGGCGGTCACATCCTCGAGGGTGATGTGCGTGTCCTCGACGGCATCGTGCAGGAGCGCCGCGGCGATCGTGATGTCGTCCAGCCCGAGGTCGGCCACGATCCGACCGACTGCCAGCGGGTGATGGATGTACGACTCGCCTGACTTGCGCACCTGCTGGCGGTGGGCGGCCGCAGCAAGCTCATAGGCCCGCGTGATCATCAGCGGACTGGTCTTCGGATGGTGCGACCGGAAGGCGCTGACCAGCGGAGCAACTTCCTCCGCCGGCGGGACGCTGTTGCGCCGCCACGGAAGCACGCGGGTGACGGTCGCCATCGCTTGATTCTACGGGGGTGGTGCTACTCCTTGTAGGTGACGAGCGACAGCACTTCGTAGCCGTCGAGCTTTTTGCGCCCTTCGAGGAACCCCAACTCGATCACGAAGGCAAGGCCGATCACCGACCCGCCGAGCTTCTCGACGAGTCGGACGGTGGCTGCGGCCGTGCCCCCGGTAGCGAGGACGTCGTCCACGATCACGACGCGATCCCCAGGTTCGACGGCGTCGCGGTGGATCTCGAGCAGGTCGGTGCCGTACTCGAGCTCGTACTCCACCCGTTCGATCTCCCATGGGAGCTTCCCGGCCTTGCGCACCGGCACGAAGGCCGCTCCGAAGCGGTAGGCCACGGGCGCAGCGATGATGAAGCCGCGCGCTTCCACCCCGAGCACTCGATCGACCTGCTCGCCTTCGAAATGGTCGGCAATCAGGTCGATCGTCGAGCGGAAGGCATCAGTGTTGGAGAGCAGCGGGGTGATGTCCTTGTAGACGATGCCCGGCTTCGGGAAGTCGGGAATGTCCCGCACGCAATCACGTAGCTCGCTCGCCTTCATTCGTCAGCGCGGCCTCAGCGCCGCTTGCCCTTTTTACGCGGACGCGGCGGGATGTTGGTGGCGACACGCCCGCCGCCCGGACGGGGTGAGGTGCCGGCGGTCGCGGCCGCTGCCGGCTCGACTTCGCGCTCCCCCACATCTTCCGTTGTCCGCCGTGCGGTCGGTCGCGACTCCATCCGTCGCTTGATGTCGCGGTATCGGGGCTCGCGCTCCTTTGCGATGACCAGGAGCGGTGACGCGACGAAGATCGACGAGTACGCGCCCGACGCCAGGCCGATGAGCAGCGCCAACCCGAACTCCTCGAGCGTCGTAGCCCCGAGGATCAGGGAACCGATCACTAGCAGCGAGGTGATGGGGATCAGCGCGGTGATCGACGTGTTGAGGGACCGCATCAGGGTCTGGTTGAGCGAGAGATTGACCATGTCGCCGTACGAGACGCGGTTGGTCGCGGAGACGAGACGCGTGTTCTCGTGCACCTTGTCGAAAACGACAATTCCGTCATAGATCGAGTAACCGAGGATCGTGAGCAGCGCGACGACCGTCGCCGGCGTGACCTCGAGCCCACTGATGGAATACACGCCGATCGTCATCAGCACGTCGTGAACGAGTGCGACGAGCGTTGGCACGGCCATCTTGAACTCGAAGCGCAACGAGATGTACAGCGTGATGACCAACAGGAAGACGATCAGCGCGTTGCGCGCCTTGTTGCTGATCTCATTCCCCCACGACGGGCCGACCTCGTCGCGGTTGACGTCGTTGATGCTCACCTTGGCGGCGTCCGCGAGCGCCTGCTGAATCTGCTGCGCCTTCGTGGGGTCGACCAGCGGTGTCTGCACCCTGATCTTGCGCAATGTCTGGCTCTTGAGCTCTTGCACTTTCGGGTCGCTGACGCCGAACGAACTCAGCGCGTCGCGGGCCTGGTTGACCGACAGCGTCTCCGAGGCGACTTCGAATACCGCACCGCCCTTGAAGTCGATGCCGAGGTTGAGGCCCTTGAACAGCAGAGATCCGAACCCGATCAAGAGGAAGATCGCCGACAGCGTGAACCACAACTTGGTGCGCCCGATGAAGTCGATGTTGGTTTCACCGTGATACAACCGGCTGAGGTGGCCCCGCTTCTTCGGCGGCCGGAGATCGGCGTCGGCGACGATCATCGTTGCTTCCCCAGGGCTGCGCGCTCGATCATCGTCCGCCTACCGCGGGTGCGGCGACGGCGCGGTGCTCGGCGTCACCCAGGCCGGAACGGACACCGATCCAGCGCGCTTCGGTCAGGAACCGGCTGCGGGCAAGCAGCGCGACCATCGGCCGCTTGAAGAAGTAGGCCGTGATGAGGTCGAGCAACGTCGAGAGGCCAAGGAAGAACGCGAACCCGCGGACGGCGCCAACTGTCAGCCAGAACAACAACGCCGCGCCGATGAACGACGCCGAGTCGGCGGCGACGATCGTCCGCCACGCACCTTTGAACGCGTGATCCACCGCGGAGCGCACGGTCTTGCCCGTCTTGACCTCGTCCTTCATCCTCTCGAAATAGACGATGTAGGAATCGGTGGTCACGCCCACCGATACCACGATGCCGGTGACGCCCGACAGGCTGAGCGCCAGGCCCGATGAGCTCGAGAGTGCGGTGATGATCGTGTAGTTCAGTGCCGACCACACCGCGAGGCCGACGATCACGACCAGCCCGAGCGCGCGGTAGTACAGCACCATGTAGATCGCGACCGCGAAGATGCCGACGAGCCCGGCGATGAGGCCTGCTCGCAGGGAGTCATGGCCGAGCGTCGCCGACACTGTCTCGACCCGCTCTTGCTGCAGCTGAATCGGCAGGGCACCGTAGTTCAGCACGAGAGCGAGATCGTCGGCTTGCTTCTGCGAGAACTTGCCGGAGATCTCGATCTGGGTGCTGTTGAACGTCGGAGTCTGCGGGGCCGGGTTCGACTCGACGTTGCCATCGAGCACGATCGCCGTCCGTCCGCCGGGGCAGGTCGTGTCCTTGTTGAAGCAGTGTTGCGAGAGTTGGTTGAACCCGTCGAGCCCGGAACCCTTCAACTCGAGCTCGACCACCCACGCACCCTGTGGGATCGCGGCGCGCGCGCTGGAGACCGCTTCACCGCTGAGCGCGACAGGACCGAGCACGTCGCACGCATCGACGGTGCCGTCCTTGTTCTGGTCGTCGAGCGCGACGATCGGTCGGTCGTCAGGTACGACGCTTGCCTGGTCTCCTGCCGTCCCACACGGAAGCGCGTTGGCCGGAGCGGAGGTGGCCGTCGAAGGGGGGCTTGCCGGCACCGACGACTGCGGTCCGGTGGTGGTCGGCACAGTGGTGTCGGTCGTCGACGGAGACGTCTGGCGGGCCGAGAGGTGGCCTGCCGGCGTCGGGGGACCCAATCCGGACTGTCCCGACGATGCGGGCGCACCACTGCTCGCGCCCGGGGTCGTGGTCGACAAGTTCGGGAGGGTGATCGGCGCGGTCGTGCTCGTCGTCGCGTCACCGGATGTCGCGGTTGCGGGCCGCACACAGAGTCCGCCATACGCGGGGTCGAGCGACTGCGTGTATGCCGAGTCAGGCAGATGGGTCGGAAGCGAGGTGCAGAACGGACGGAACTGAAGCTTGGCCGTGCGACCCACGAGCTCGATGGCGTGCTGCGAGTCCTTCACACCGGGCAACGACACGACGATGAACTTGCCCTGCCGGGTGATCTCGGGTTCCGCGACGCCGAGACCGTCGACGCGCCGCCGGATGATCGAGATGGAGCGGTCGATCTGATCGTTCGACGCGTTCTGGCCCGGCTTGGCCCCGAGGACTACGGACGTTCCCCCTTGCAGGTCAAGGCCGAGCTGCGGCGAGCGTCCTCCGATGGTGAGGGTGTACGCCAACCCGCCGACCGCGATCAACAGCGTGACGATGAGCGGCATCGCCCTTGTGCGGCGCATCAGAGGTCAGTACCCGACGGCTCTCCCTCGGCCGACGCGCCTGCGGGCTCGTTCATCTCGACCGCCGGCTCGCTGGTGTGCTCTTCAACGACCTCGGGCTCAGGCTCGGGTTCGGGTTCGTTCATGCGCCGGGCGATGGCTGCCCGCACGACGCGCAACGTCACACCGGGGGCGACCTCGAGATGCACGACCTCATCGTCGATCGCCGTGATGGTGCCCAGGATGCCCGACGTGGTCATCACCTCGTCGCCTTCGTCCAGCACCGACACCAATCGTTGGTGCGCGCGCATACGTCGCTGCTGCGGAAGGATCACGATCGCCCAGAGGGCAAGAAACATCAGGGGGAGGAAGATGATCCCCATAGCGGCGGTACCTGGGTCCGGTGGATAGGGCGGCGTTCACCGTAGTCGAGCGCCTGGCTAGCTCCAGATCGCCAGGGCCTCCGTACGGAAGGCGTGAAAGCGACCGAGCCGGATCGCCTGGCGCATGTCCGCGACGAATCGAACCAGCCATGCGAGGTTGTGCAGCGTCACCAGGCGCGCCCCGGTGGGCTCGTGGACGGAGAGCAGATGCCGCAGGTAGGCCCGCGACCACCGCTGGCACACACCACAGGGGCAGGCCTCATCGAGCGGGCTCGAGTCGGTGCGGAACTGGGAGTTGCGCAGGTTGAAGCGGCCGGCATCCGTGAGCACGGTGCCGTGACGGCCGTGACGCGTGGGAAGGACGCAATCGAAGAGGTCCACACCCATGGCGACCGCGTCGACCAGGCGCGCAGGATCGCCCACCCCCATCAGATAGCGAATCCGATCGGTTGGAAGCGCGCCGATCGCTGCGGCCAGCGCCGGACCCATCTCGTCACGGGTCTCGCCCACCGACAGCCCACCGATGCCGTACCCGTCGAAGCCGATCGCGA
>JBEEGD010000326.1:0-11914 GCA_041166685.1 Acidimicrobiaceae bacterium
CTGGCCGGTGAATGGTCCCGACACGCCTACGAGCAAGGCGCCATCGTCCTTTACGGTCGCTGCGACGAGGATCTCGGTGCGCCCTACCAGCCGTTCGCGGAAGCCTTGCGTTCGCTCATTCCCAGCCTCGGTGCGAGTCGGCTGCGTGGGCTGCGCGGCGCCGAAGCGCTGCTCTCATTGGTTCCTGGGCTCACCGACGTCCTGCCCGATCTGGCCGCGCCGACGCGCGCGGACCCTGACACCGAACGCTATGCACTTTTCGATGCCGTGGTTGCGGTGCTCGGCGTCGCCTCCACCAGCGCACCCGTCGTGCTGATTCTCGACGACCTTCACTGGGCGGCCAAGCCCACACTGCTTCTATTGCGCCATCTCCTGCGCTTCGGCGAGCACGCGCGCGTGCAAATCGTCGGCACGTACCGCAGCACCGACCTCGACCGCTCCCACCCTCTGGCGGCGATGCTCGCCGACCTTCACCGCGACGGCTCCGCCACTCGGCTTCAGCTCAGCGGCCTCGACGAGGTCGATGTGAGCGCGTATGTCGCCGAGGCCGGCTACGACGATGAAGAACTCGCCCGGGCACTGGCGTCGGTCACGGGTGGAAATCCGTTCTTCCTCATCGAGGCGTTGCGCCATGTGGACGAAAGTGGCGGCCGGTGGGACCCAAGCACCCTGCCGCAAGGCGTTCGTGAAGCCGTGAGCCGCAGGCTTTCTCGGCTTCCGGCGGAGACGAACAAGGCCCTCGCGGCGGCCGCGGTTGTCGGCAGCCGGTTCGCGCTCGATTTGGTTGAGCGCGTCGTCGGTGATGACCTCGTCGACGCGTTCGACGAGGCGTGTAAGGCGGGCATCGTCATCGAGGAGCCCGGCGGTCGCTACCGTTTCAACCACGCCATCGTCCGCCAATCGCTGCTCGCCGAGCTGGCGTCCGTCCGGCGCATGCGGCTGCACCAGAGCATCGCCACGACACTGGAATCCGAGCCCGGCGCAGACGACGAGCTGCTGGCAGACCTGGCTCACCACTACTTCGAATGTGCGTGGGCGGGAAATGCGGCCAAGGCCGTCGACTACTGCCGGCGTGCCGCAGATCAGGCGATGTCACGCCTGGCGTACGAAGGCGCGGCCGACCTCTACGACCGCGCCGTACACGCTCTGGAGGAGGTTGACGAGGAACTGCCCGACCGCGACGACCAACAAGCCGAACTCCTGATCGCTCGTTGCGAGGCCCTGCTGGCCGCAGGGGATGTGGTTACGGCAGCGGGCGCGGTCTCGCAATTACAAGCAGCAACGCGCGATTCGGCCCGTCTTGCGGCGTGGGGGACGTGCTTCGACGGCCAGCTCTCGATGCTCACCGATCCCGAGCGCTTGGACGAAATCGAATCCGCGCTGGCGGCGGCTGCCGAAAAGCTGGCCGGACTCGATGACGCCGCGGGGGAGGCCAAGGCCCACACTGTCCGGGCGGGCTGCCTCGCGAGACTGGGACGAATCGCCGATGCCGAAACGGCGTTGGACCACGCTCTCACGGCGGCGCGACGCGCGCAGGAACACCGCCGTGTAAACGCCGTACTGGCGAATGCGCCACTCGCGGCGCTGTGGGGTCCCAACCCGGTGCCCCGCGCGGGCGGGCGGTGTCTGGATGTCGTGCGGCTGCTCCGCATCACAACGGGATCGCCTGTCGTCGAGGCAACGTCGACGCGGTGCCAAGCCGTGCTCGATGCGTTGCGCGGCCGCGCCGCCGCAGGCCGTAGCCTGCTCGACTCCGCCAGACGCACGCTCACCGAACTCGGCATGCGGCACGCGTTAATCGAAGTTGACCAGTTCGCAGGCATCCTCGAGTTGGTCGCAGATGATCCTGCGGCTGCCGAGCCGCACCTACGGCGGGCGTACAACGGCTTCCGTCGCATGGGCCTGGACGCCGACACCGCCGAAACCGCCGCGCTGCTGGCTCGAGCTTGTCTGAGCCTCGACAGGGACGCCGACGCCGACGAATTGTGCACGGAGAGTGAGCGTCTCGCGGGCCATGCGCTGAAGGCGTCGATCGTCTGGCGAACGGTTCGGGCACAGCTGCTGGCGCGCGGCGGTGCTCATGAGGAGGCCCGGAGGGTGGCCGAGGACGCCGTCGCCGTGGCCGAGCGCACGGACCTCTTGGTCGATCACGGCGATGCCTGCCTGGCGCTGGCGACAGTTCTGGACATCGCGGGCGACAGCGCTGGAGCGCGCGCCGCCGCTGAGCAAGCGGTCGGCCTGTACGAACTGAAAGGTGCTGCAGCACTTGCCGAAAAGGCGCGCAGCATTCTCGGTGCCGAAGTGCCGGTATCCCCGCCTCCACCCGAAGGGCCGCCGACGGTCGAGCTCGACAATGCGTGCGTGCGAGCGATCCGCCACCTCGAGGCGGCTGTCGATCGCGAGGCCTGGGACGAGGTAGAGCGGCTTGTCGCAACCGACATGTCCGTCGAGGGTCGTAGGAAGGTAATCGGCTTCCCCCGCGTTGAAATGTCGCCTAGCGAATGGGCAAGGGAGATAAGACATCTTCGCGAGGCGGGCGCGATACGGCACCAGAACGTAGTTCTCGCCGTGCGCGGCGAGCGCCTGGCTCTCACCCGATCGGAGCTTGGCACTGAAGACGAGAGCCCTGGCGCACCGCAGGTGGAGCTGCTCCGGTTATTCGGCCTCGATGAGGGCGGTCGAATCGCGATACTTGTGGCGCTCGACATCGATGACATCGAGGCCGCAATCGCCGAGCTCGACGCCGCGCATGCCCGGCTCGAGGAGCCACAGCCGCGACCGTCGCTCGAAAACGCTGCAAGCGGCGCCGAAAATCGTTTGAATGGGCTCTTTGCCGAAAGTCGCTGGGACGAGATCGAAGCCGTGGTCGCCGACGACGTCAGGGTCGAAGAACGACGGCAAGTAACCCGCCGAGAGAGCAACGGTCGCGCCACGTTCATGGCGGAGATCCACGTGATCGCCGACCTCGGGGTCAAGAACATGACGTCAGAGGTGCTTGCGATCCGCGGAGAAAGCCTCGTCCTCAGTCGCGTCCGCTTCGCTGGTCGAGACCGGCGGCCCGATGCTTTTCATACCGAGCTTCTCCGCACCGAAGAGATGAATGCCGACGGGCGGTTGGTCGCAACTCTCACCTTCGACCTCGACGACATCGACGCAGCCATCGCCGAGCTCGATTCCCGCTACCTCGCCGGCGAAGCCGCCGCACATGCGAACACGTGGTCGGTGATCACGGCGGGCCACTCCGCGATTAACCGGCGCGAACTGCCCCCCATCACGGCGGACTGCGTCAATATCGACCACCGTCGCGGCGCAGCCTTCGCGCCTGGTGAGATGACCGCATATCTCCGGGCCGGGTGGGACCTCGACCAAAATGTCCGTACCTACATCGAGGTCGTTCATCGATTAACGGACTTCGGAGCGGTTTATACCCATGCGGGGCATGGCGTTTCGCACGCTGGCTTCGATGCTGAGTGGCGGGGCGTCGACCTCGTGACGGTCGACGGTGACATGGTCAATCGCTGCGAAATCTTCGATGAGGCCGACCTCGACGCCGCGCTCGCAAGATTCGAACGACTCGGTCGACCAGCGCCGCGGCTGGAAAACGCGGCAAGCCAAGTGTTCGACCGCTTCCTTGCGCACTACCAGGCCCGTGACTGGGACGCCATGGCAGAAATGATCCGCGGCGATTTTTCCATCGACGATCGCCGACGGACCGTAAACGGCGGGGTCCGACATGGCCGAGATGCCGAGATCGAAGACTTGCGCGCGGCCGCCGACGTCGGCTTCACGAATTTTGCGTCGACCATCATTGCGACCCGGGGCGGGCGCCTTTTCCTCACGCTTCTTCGAGCCTCGAGCCGCGATCCCGAGGCGATTCAAGCCGATGCCCTGCAGGTCGTCGAGATTAACGCCGACGACCGGATGGCTGCGGTCGTCGTGTTCGATCCCGAAGACATCGACGCCGCCTTTGCAGAGCTCGACGCCTGGTACCTCTCGGGCGAGGCGGCACCGCACGCGCGCATCTGGCAGCTCGCGGTGGACACGCTCGACGAGCTCAACCGTCACCAGCCGGGGCCGCTGATTCGGGGATTTACGTACACCGATCATCGACGAGTCCCGTTCGCGCAAGGGGACTTTGGACGCGCGATCGAAGATCTGTGGGTACTCGTGCCCGACGCCAGCTATCGGGTGACAGCGGTCCATGCTCTCGAAGGGCACGGGGGCGTCGTCAGTCTCGTCATCGACGGCACCGACACACACGGGAACGAAATGCAGTGGGCTCGCGCGCTTGTTATGTCCGTTACCCGCGGAGAGATCCGGCAGGACATTTACGAAGAGGATGATCTCGACGCCGCGATCGCCCGCTTTGAGGAACTACGCCCGCACGCGCCGCGGCTGGAAAACGCGGCAAGCCGGGTGTACGAGCGTTTGTGGATGTACTTCGCGGCCCGCGACTGGGCCGCCATTGCCGACAACACAGCCCGCGACATATCTGACGAAGATCGTCGTCGCGTCGTGAATGCCGGCGTCCGACACGGTCGGGACGCCGTGATCGCAAACTTGCGCGCGATCGCTGAGGTCGGGACCGAAAGCGTGACGTCATCAGTCGTCGCGACGCGCGGGGAGCGGCTCGCCCTAAATCGTGTCCGTTTCTCTGTGCGCCGCGGCGAGGTCAGCGCCGAGGTGCTCAACATCACCGAGATCGACGCCAACGACCGGATCACGGCGTCCGTCCAACTCGACCCCGACGACCTCGACGCCGCCTTCGAGGAGCTTGATGCCCGGTACCTCGCGGGAGAAGCGGCCGCCCACGCCGACACATGGTCGGTCATCACGGGGGCATTGGCTGCCGTCAACAGGCACGAGCTCCCCGAATTGACGCCGGACTGGGTGAATATCGATCACCGGCGAGCGATAGCCTTCGCGCCCGGTGACATGACCGCATATGTGCACGCCACATGGGAACATGGGCCTGACGGCAGGGCGTACATCGAGGCTGTGCATCGTTTGAGCAACCTCGGAGCGATCGTCACCCAAGTGGGACACGAGATTTCGCCACAGGGCTTCGAGGCCGCGTGGCGGATGCTCAACCTCTTGACGGTCGAGGGCGACCTCTTCAACCGCTGCGAGCTATACGACGAGGAGGACATCGACGCCGCGCTCGCGAGGTTCGACGAGCTCAGCCGGCCTGTGCCGCAGCTGGAAAATGCGGCAAGCCGGGTGTACGAGCGCTTCTTGACGTACTTCGCGGCCCGTGACTGGGCCGCCACACCTGAGATATTGGCCGACGACATTTCCACCGACGATCGTCGTCGGGTGGTGAATGCCGGCCTCCGACAGGGTCGGGATGCCGCGATCGCCGAAATTTTGGCCATCGCCGAGGTCGGGGTTACGAACGTGACGTCCACCGTCATCGCGACCCGCGGCGGGCGCCTCGTCCTCAGTCGTGTCGGCCTCTCGGTGGGAGCCGAGGCGTTCTACGACGAGGTGCTCAACATCGTCGAGATCGACGCCGACGACCGGATCGCAAGGCGCGTGGTGTTCGACCTCGACGACATCGATGCCGCCTTCGAGGAACTCGATGCGCGCTACCTCGCCGGCGAAGCGGCCGCCCACTTGCACACGTGGTCGGTCATCGCGAGGGCGTACGCAGCAGTCAACAGGCACGAACTCCCCGAGGTAACGGCGGACTGCGTCAACCTCGACCACCGACGAATCCCAACACTCGAGTCGGGTGAAATGAACGCAAACCTCCGTGCTGGTTGGGACCTCACGCCGGACTACATCATCCACGTCGAGGCTGTGCACCGGTTGAGCGACCTCGGAGCGGTCGTGACCCACACCGCGCACGGCGTCTCGCAAGCGGGCTTCAACGCCGAGTGGCGAATGATTCAACTTCTGACTGTCGACGGCGATCTGGTCAACCGCGGCGAAGTCTTCGACGAGACAGACCTCGACGCCGCGCTCGCGCGGTTCGACCAACTCAGCCGGCCGACACCGCAGCTAGAAAACGCAGCAAGCCGAGCAGACAAGCGCGTGGTGACATTATTTGAGACCCGCGACTGGGATGCGATTGCCGAGACAATGGCTACCGACGTTTCGATGGATGATCGGCGCCGGGTGGTGAATGCGGGGACCCGACAAGGTCGAGGCCTCGAAATCGCGAATTTGAGTGCCCTCGCCGAAGTCGGTGTCACGAAGATAGCGTCGACCGTTATCGCGACCCGAGGTCAGCGCCTCGCCCTCGTTCGTAGCCACGTCTCCGACCGCTGGTCGGTGTCCGGCGAGTCGGCAGCGCTATGCATTGTCGAAGTCAACGCCGACCACCGGATCGGCGCGCGCACCGTGTTCGACGTCGACGACATCGACGCCGCCTTCGAGGAGCTCGACGCCCGCTACCTCGCCGGCGAAGCTGCGGACCACTCCCACGCGTGGTTGGTCATAGCCGCAGCCTACGTGGCGCTAAATCGGCACCAGCTCCCAGCGACGACACCGGATTGGGTCAACATCGACCATCGGCGGGGGAGAGCGTTCGCACCCGGAGACATGATCCCGTACGTCCGTGCCACGTGGGACGTCACGCCGGATCTGAGCTACCACGTCGAGGCCGTTCATAAACTGAGCAACCTCGGCGCGGTCGTCACCCGCGCGACCAAAGGAACTTCACAAGAGGGCTTCTACGCCGAGTGGCGCGAGATCGCACTTCTGACATTCGAAGGCGACCTGATCAGTCGCTGCGAGATGTTCGACGAGGAGGACATCGACGCCGCGCTCGCGAGATTCGACGAACTCGATCGGCCGGCACCGCAGCTGGAAAACGCGGCATGCCGAGCGTTTGAACGATTCGAGACATACTTCGCGGCCCGCGACTGGACCGCGATGGCCGAGATACTCGCCGAAGACATGTGCAATGACGATCGCCGCCGTGTGGTCGGCGCGGGGGTCCTGCACGGTCGAGACATTGACGTGGCGCACATGCGGGCCATCGCCGACGTCGGGGCCAACACCATAACGTCGACCGTCATCGCGACCCGCGGAGAACGCCTCGTCCTGCGTCGTCTTCTGTTCTCCGGCGAAGACCAGGGACCCGAGGCGTTCGAGGCGGAATTACTCGGCATCGTCGAGATCGACTCCGACGAGCGGATCGCCGCACGGCTCTCGTTCGACGCCGACGACCTCGACGCCGCCTTCGAGGAACTCGACGCCCGGTACCTCGCCGGCGAAGCGGCCGCCCACGCGCGCATGTGGTCACTCATCACGCAGACCTACGCCGCGTTCAACCGCCACGGACTCGTGCCCGATTGGGTCAGCATCGATCACCGGCGAGGTTCACCGTTCGCGTCCAGCGACCTGAACGCAACGATCCGCGCCTCCCGCGATCTGACGCCGGACCTCACTATCCAGATCGAAACCGTGCATCGGTTAAGCGCTTTCGGAGCGGTCGTCACCAACATGTCGTTTGGCACCTCAGACGAGGGCTTCGCCGCCGAGTGGCGAATGGTTCAACTTCTGACGGTCGACGGCGACCGGATCAACCGCCTTGAAATCTTCGACGAGACGGACCTCCACGCCGCGCTCGCGAGGTTCGACGAACTCAATCGACCGGCGCCCGAGCTTGACAACGCTGCAAGCCGACTGCTTTCGCGCTTCCTGGCGCGCTTCGCGGCCCGCAACTGGAACGCGATGGCGGAGCTACTGACCGATGACACGTCTACGGATGATCGCCGTCCGCTGGTCGGCGTCGGGCCCCGCTGCGGTAGGGACACCGTCATCGCCGACTGGCGCGCGACCGCTGATGTCGGGGTGAAGAACGTAACCTTCGCCGTCGTCGCGACCCGTGGAGAACGTCTCGCCCTCGCTCGACTCCGTTTCATGGGTCGTGACGAGCGGCCTGAGGCGTTTCGCACCGACGTGCTCGGCGTCATCGAGATCGACACCGACCAGCGCATACCGGCGTGCGTGATGCTCGACGTCGACGACGTCGACGCTGCCTTCGCCGAACTCGACGCCCGATACCTCGCCGGCGAAGCGGCAGCCCACGCGCACACCTGGTCGGTTATCGCGTATGGGTACGCCGCACTCAACCGGCACGAAATCCCGGCGACGACACCGGATTGGGTGAACATCGATCACCGACGAGTCACATCGTTTGAAGCGGGCGATCTGACTGCTTCGTTCCGTGCTGCATGGGACGTCGTGCCGGACATCACCACCCACATCGTTGCTGTGCATCGGCTCAGCGGCCTCGGAACGGTCGTCACCCACGTGGCGTACGGAACCTCGCATGAGGGCTTCGCCGCGGAGTGGCAGAGGGTCGTTCTTGGGACGGTTGACGGCGACCTGATTAACCGTGTCGAGATTTTCGACGAAGCAAATCTCGATGCCGCGCTCGCCCGCTTCGACGAGCTCAGTCGGCCGGCACCGCGGCTGGAAAACGCGGCAAGCCAAGTGGACGAACGGTTCCGGGCATGCTTTGCGGCCCGTGACTGGGACGCCATGGGGGACATGCTGGCAGACCACATGTGCAATGACGATCGCCGTCGGGTGGTGAATGCTGGCCTCCGACGCGGTCGAGATATCGAGATCGCAAATACGCGGGCGTTCGCCGAACTCGGGGTCACGAATGTGACGTCAGACGTCATAGCGACCCGAGGAGACCGCCTTGCGTTGGGTCGTAATCGCTTCATGGGGCGCGACCAGCGGCCTGAGGCGTTCCGCAGCGAATTGCTGTGCATCGTCGAGATCGATGCCGATGAGCGGATCACGGCACGCGTCTCGTTCGACGTCGACAACATGGATGACGCCTTCGAGGAACTCGACGCCCGGTATCTCGCCGGTGAAGCGGCCGCGCACGCGCACACCTGGTCGGTTATCGCGCAGAGTCACGCCGCGTTCAATCGGCGCGAACTCCCCGCGAAAGCACCAGACTTCGTCGACCATCGACCACTCGTAACACTCGAGGCGGGTGATCCGACCGCGATGATCCGTGACATATGGGACTTCACGCCGGACCTCAGGGCCCACATCGAGGCTGTGCATCGGCTAAGCGACCTCGGAGCAGTCTTCACGCTGGCCTCGCGTGGCACATCGCAAGCCGGCTTCGACGCCGAGTGGCGGGTGGTCGACATCCTGACGGTCGACGGCGACCTGGTCAACCGCATCGAGATGTTCGACGAGGCAGACATCGGTGCCGCGATCGCGAGGTTCGACGAGCTAAGCCGGCTGACGCCGCGGCTGGAAAACGCGGCGACCCGGACCTGGGCACGTGTAGCCGACGCGTTCAACCGCCGCGACCTGGACGGTTGTATTGCGCTTACTAGTACGGACGGTCGATTGGAGGACCGGCGAAAAGGCCTGCGCGCCTTACATGATGGACCGGCGCGGCGAAAGGCGGTGCGCGCAATATTCGAAGCGCCGCCCAGCAGCTGGCGTATGGAGGTGGAGCCCATCGCCATTAGAGGATCTCGCCTCTCGCTCACCCGCGAGCGGTACCGGGACACCGATGACGCCGACCGACCGATCGTCGTCGAGGTTTTTACCGTCATGGAAGTTAGCGACGGCGACCTGGTGCACGACACAGTGGACTTCGATCCTGACGACATCGACGCCGCCTTCGAGGAACTCGACGCTCGGTACCTCGCGGGCGAAGCGGCCGCACACGCGCAGACATGGTCGGCCGTTGCGCAGGCATACGCCGGGCTAAACCGACACCAATTCGCCGCGACGACGCCGGACTGGGTAAACGTCGACCGCCGACGACTCGCAACGATCGACGCCGGTCATCTGTCCGGATACATCCGTGCGTCGCGGAACGCCACACCCGACGCCAGAATCCACATCGAGGCGGTACATCGGCTTAGCAGTCTCGGGGCGGTCGTGAGCCGGGCGGTCAACGGAAGCTCGCAGGACGGTTTCTACGCCGAGTGGCGAGAGATCGACCTTCTGACGTTCGACGGCGCCCTGATCAACCGCTGCGAAATCTTCGACCAGGCAGACCTCGACGCCGCGCTCGCGAGGTTCCGCGAGCTCGATCGACCGGCACCGCAACTGGAAAACGCGGCAAGCCGAATGGACGAGCGCCTGAAGGCATCCTTCGCTGCCCGCGACTGGGCGGCCACCCAAGAAATATTGGCCGAAGACACTTCCAATGACGACCGTCGTCGGGTGGTGGGCGCCGGGCTTCTGCACGGTCGAGAACTCAACATCGCGGATTTGCAAGCCATCGCCGACGTTGGGACCACGGTTGTGACGTCGACGGTGATCGCGACCCGCCAAGAGCGCCTCGCACTCAGTCGTTACCGTTTCTCGGGCCGAGACCCGCGGCCCGAAGCGTTCCACGCCGACATGCTCGGCGTCGTCGAGATCAACGCCGACAACCGGATCGCGGCGCGCGTCTGGTTCGACCTCGACGATTTCGACGCTGCCTTCGACGAACTCGACGCTCGCTACCTCTCCGACGAAGCCACCGCCCACGCGCACACGTGGTCGATCGTCATGGGCGGCTATGCCGCGTTCAACCATCACGAACTACCCGCGTTTGCGCCTGACTGGGAGAACATCGATCACCGGCGAGCGATAGCGTTCGCTCCCGGCGACCACGGTGCGTACATCCACGCCACGTGGGACCTCGGACCGCATTTCAGGGCCTACGCCGAGGTTGTGCATCGATTGAGCAGCCTCGGAGCGGTCGTCACACACGCGGTGCGTGGGACCACGCACGAGGGCTTCGAAGCAGAGTGGCGCGAGATCGCCCTCGTCACGGTTGAAGGTGACCTGGTTAACCGCGTCGAATTATTCGACCAGTCAGACATCGACGCCGCGCTCGCGCGGTTCGACGAACTCACCGCTGCAACACCGCAACTGGAGAACGCCGCGATACGAGCGCGAGCGCGTGGCGCCGATGCATACAACCGTCGAGACGTGGAGGGCTTCCTCGCGCTCGCCGCCGGCCGCTATGAGGACCGCCGAAAAGGGCTGCGTGATGAGGGAGCAGCGGACCGGAACTTTGCGAATGCGGTGTTGTCCGAAACACCCACGAGCTGGCGATTGGAAATTGAGCCTGTCGCCATCAGGGGGGATCGCCTAGCGCTGAGCCGGGAAACGTTCCGGGACGTCGATGAGGTCAAGCAGCCGATCACAGTCGAGTTGATCGTGCTCACGGAAGTCGCCGATACCGAATTGGATTCTTACACCGTATTTTTCGATCCTGACGACGTCGACGCGGCATTCGCGGAGCTCGACGCTCGGTACCTCGCCGGCGAAGCGGCCGCCCACACGCACACATGGTCTGTTATCTCCTGGGCCTACGAAGCGGTCAACCGGGGAGAACTCCCCACGACCACGCCGGACTGGGTGAACATCGATCACCAGCTACGCGCAACGATCGAGGCGGGTGACTTGACGGCGTATCTCCGCGCCGGGTGGGACCTCACGCCGGAACTCAAAATCCGCGTTGCGGCAGTGCATCGACTGAGCGACCTCGGAGTGGTCGTCACGCACGCAGCGCATGGGATCTCGAAAGAGGGCTTCGACGCCGAGTGGCGAATGATCGCACTCATAACAGCCGACGGCGACCGGATCAACCGCCTCGAGCTATTCGACGAGGCAGACCTCGACGCCGCGCTCGCGAGGTTCCGCGAGCTCAGTCGTCCGGCGCGACTGCTTGAGAACGCCGCGACCCGGGTTCACGCCCGCATGATGGATGCATTCAACCGCCGCGACCTTGACAGCTTCCTTGCCGTTGTCACTGCAGACGGACGATATGAGGACCGGCGAAAAGGGCTGCGCGACGAGGGTCCGATCAAGCCGGACTTCGCGCGCGCGTTGTTCGTCGAGGCGGCTCCGAATTGGCAGGAGGAGACAGAGGCCGTCGCCATCAGGGGGCGTCGCCTGGTGCTCTACCGCCTGATGTTTC
>JBEEGD010000327.1:0-6887 GCA_041166685.1 Acidimicrobiaceae bacterium
GGCAAGCTCGGTCAGGCGGCCGCGGTCACCATCGAGGTCGGCGGTGTCTGGAAGGACCTGACCGACAACGTCAACCTGATGGCCGGCAACTTGACCGGACAGGTGCGCAACATCGCCGAGGTGACCACCGCGGTGGCCAACGGCGATCTCAGCAAGAAGATCTCGATTGTCGTCCAGGGCGAATTCCTCGAACTCAAGAACACCGTCAACGCGATGGTCGACCAACTCAACGCGTTCGCAGGGGAGGTGACCCGCGTCGCACGGGAAGTGGGCGTCGAAGGCAAGCTCGGCGGTCAGGCGCAATCCAAGGAGGTCGCCGGCGTCTGGAAAGACCTGACCGACAACGTCAACCAGCTCGCCGCCAATCTGACCAACCAGGTGCGAGCCATTTCCGACGTGGCCACCGCGGTCACCGAGGGTGACCTCACCAGGCAGGTCCGCGTGGAGGCCAGTGGAGAGGTTGCCGTCCTCAAGGACAAGCTCAACGAGATGATCCGCAACCTCCGCGAGACGACTCGGCAGAACGTCGAGCAGGACTGGTTGAAGACGAACCGTGAACGTTTCACGCGCATGCTCCAAGGTCAGCGCGACCTCGCCGAGGTGTCGAGCATGATCCTCTCCGAGCTCGCGCCGCTCGTCTCTGCCCAACACGGGGTCTTCTACTCGATGACCAGCTCGTCAGACGCAGTTGAGTCTGCGCTGCAGCTCCAGGCGGGCTACGGCTACGAAGAGCGCAAGCAACTCTCGACCTCCTTCCGACTCGGCGAAGGCCTCGTCGGCCAGTGCGCCAAGGAGAAGAAGCGGATCCTGCTCACCGAGGTTCCGAGCGACTACGTCAGGATCAACTCAGGGCTCGGCGCGTCCGCTCCCCTCAACATCATCGTCCTGCCCGTGCTGTTCGAGGGAACGGTGCGTGCGGTGGTGGAGCTCGCCTCCTTCTCTCCGTTCAGCATCACCCATCAGACATTCCTCGACTCGATCACCGAGAGCATCGGCCTCGTGCTCAACACGATCGAAGCCAACACGCTCACCGAGAACCTGCTGAAGCAGTCGCAGTCTCAGGCCGAGGAGCTCCGCTCGCAGCAGGAGGAGCTACGTGAGTCCAACGCCGACCTTGGGCGCCAAGCCGCGCTTCTCGCCGAGCAGAACATCGAGGCGGAGCGAAGGAACCAAGAGGTCGAGCAGTCGAACCGACTCGTCGAGGAGAAGGCCGGCCAACTCGGCCAGCTCGCCGTCTCGTCGAAGTACAAGTCCGAGTTCATCGCGAACATGTCGCACGAACTGCGCACACCGTTGAACAGCCTGCTGATCCTCGCCCAGCAGCTCGAAGACAACCCGGACAACAACATGACGGAAACGCAGGTCCAGTATGCGAGCGTCATCGGCGCATCCGGGAAAGAGCTGCTGGGTCTCCTGAACGGCATCCTCGACTTGGCGAAGGTCGAGTCCGGCACGGTCTCGATCGAGATGACCGACCTCTCCATCGGCGAGCTGCGCAGCGCTCTTCTCCGCGAGTTCGAGCAGGTCGCCGCCGGCAAGGGGGTTGCCTACTCAATCGACGTCGCACCCGGGAGTCCTGCCGAGATCGTCACTGACCCGCAGCGCCTCCGCCAGATCCTGAAGAACCTGCTCGCGAACGCCTTCAAGTTCACCGAACATGGCCACGTACGGCTCGAGATCGGCGTGGCCGACAAGGGATGGAGCCTGGAGACGGAGACGCTCGTCAACGCCCCATCGGTCGTGGCGCTCTCGGTCAGCGACACCGGCATCGGCATCGAGGAAGAGCAGCAACAGCGGATTTTCGAGGCGTTCGCGCAAGGCGACGGCAGCACCGCTCGCCTCTACGGCGGCACCGGCCTCGGCCTTTCAATCAGCCGCGAGCTGGTAGGCCTGCTCGGCGGAGAGCTCACTGTGGCCAGTACGCAAGGCCTCGGCAGCACCTTCACCGTGTACCTCCCCGCGGGTCCGCCTGCGAGTGCGGTACGTCCCGCCGCCGCAACAGTCGCGCCGTTGGTATCAGAGCGTTCCACGCTGTTGGAAACCGGCGTGTTCGCCGGGATGAAGATCCTCTTGGTCGATGACGACTTCCGCAACATCTTCGCGCTCACCGCACTTCTCGAACGAGGTCACGCCGACGTGACAGTCGCCGAGAGCGGTGCCGACGCCATCGCCGTCCTGGAGCGCAAGCGCGACATCGACATCGTCCTGATGGACATCATGATGCCGGTGATGGATGGGTACGACACCATCCGCGCCATCCGAAAGTTCGATCACTTCAAAGCCCTCCCGATCATCGCCGTCACCGGCAAGGTCGTGCAGGGCGAGCGGCAGCGCTGCATCGATGCCGGGGCGAACGACTACGTCCCCAAGCCGGTCGATACAGCCGAGCTGCTCGCGGTCCTGAGCCCGTGGCTCCCCTCGGCCGCGCCGTCCGCGGCATGAATGGGGGAACGGGTGCATCTCCGGCCCCCATCCTGATCGTCGACGACAACGCCGCCAAGCGGCTTGCGGTGAAGGCCGTGTTGGTGCCCCTCGGCTATCCGATCGTTGAAGCCGACTCCGGAGTCGCGGCCTTGCGTTGCGTGATGGCCCAGGACTTTGCGGTCATCTTGCTCGACGTCTGCATGCCGCTCATGGACGGGTTCGAGACCGCCGGCCTCATACGGCAGCGCCAGCAGTCGGAGATGACGCCGATCATCTTCTTCACTGCGTACGGCAGCGACGACATCACCGACGCCGAGCGCTACTCCGGGGGCGCAGTCGACTTCATGTTCGCCCCCGTCCCACCGAACGAGCTTCGAGCCAAGGTCTCGGTCTTCGCGAACCTGTTCATCAAGGCCGAGGAGCTCGCGGCGCGGGCTCTCGAAGTACAGGCCGCCATGTCCGAGGCACGCGACGCGGCAAACGAGGCGTCGCGTCTGAAGTCGGATTTTCTGGCCAACATGAGCCACGAGATTCGCACGCCGATGAATGGCGTCATCGGCATGACCGACCTCTTACTGGAAACCGATCTTGACGACGTCCAGCGCGACTACGCCCAGACCGTGCGCAACTCGAGCGAGGCGCTCCTCACGATCATCAACGACATCCTCGACTTCTCGAAGGTCGAAGCCGGAATGCTCGATGTGGAGGACATCGAATTCAGCGTGCGCACCATCGTCGACGAGGTCGTGGCCTTGCTTGGGAGTCCGGCGCACGCGAAGGGGCTCGACCTCGCCGCGGTCATCGAGAGCTCAGTCCCGTCGGTCGTGAGTGGCGACCCCGGCCGGGTGCGCCAAGTGCTGACCAACCTCATCGGCAATGCCATCAAGTTCACTCAGACCGGCGAGATCGAAGTCAAGGTCTCCGGAGCCGAGATCGTCGGCGGAAGCACCGTCGTCCGCTTCGAGGTCTCCGACACGGGCGTCGGCATCGCGACCGAGAAGCTCGCGCTGATTTTTCAGCCGTTCGTGCAAGCCGACACGTCGACCTCTCGTAAGTACGGGGGGACTGGCCTCGGACTCGCCATCAGCGGCCAGCTGGTTGCACTGATGGGCGGAGAGTGCGGTGTGTCCAGCGCGCTCGGGGACGGAAGCACGTTCTGGTTCACGATTTGCCCTCACGCCGACGCCGATACGCGGACCGTCCTCCGCGTCGGCCCCGAAGCGGTGACGGTGGCGAGGCCTTCCTCGCTGAGGGAAGGCGAAGGCAGCCGACTGCTCCTGGCCGAAGACAATCTGATCAACCAGAAGGTTGCGGTCGCGATGCTCTCCAGCGCCGGCTACCGCGTCGACACCGTGCCCGACGGGGCCGCGGCGGTGCAGGCCGCGGCCGAGCACCCGTACGACGCCATCCTGATGGACTGCCACATGCCGGAGCTCAATGGCTACGAGGCGACCGCTGCCATTCGAGCGCAGGAAGGTTCCGACCGTCACACGCCGATCATCGCGATGACCGCGGGCGCGCGCGGGGAAGATCGTGAGCGCTGCTTGTCCGAGGGTATGGACGGTTATCTCGCCAAACCAGTGAGCAAGGACGCGCTTCTCGCACTTGTGTCCCAGTCCCTGAAGCACGGCCCGGCGGTGGAAGTCACGATCGACCCGACCGTGCTCGAAGAGCTGCGCGTCATCGGCGGGTCGGACGATCAGGATTTCCTCGACGAACTCGTCGACCAGTTCGCCGCCGACACAGAACCGCTGCTCGTCGAGCTACGCGAAGCGCTCGAGGCGGGCGACGCCGTTGCCGTCCGCCGCCTCGCCCACAACCTCAAAGGCAGCAGCGGTCAACTGGGCGGTCGGCGCCTCGCATCGTCCTGCGATCGGCTGGAGAGAAAGGCGTCCGACGGCCGGCTGTCCGACGATCACAGCGATCTCAAAGAGGTGGAGGTCGACTACCAAGATCTGCGCCGCACATTGACGCAGCAGGTGTCGACTTGCGCGCAATGAGAATCCTGGTTGCCGACGACAACCGCAGCTCCAGGCTCATCATCGAAACCGCGCTGCGAAAGCTGGACCACGAATGTGACATCGTGACCGACGGCGCTCAGGCGTGGGATGCGTTCACATCGCGCCGGCCCGACGTTGTCCTCAGCGACTGGATGATGCCGGGACTCACGGGAATCGAGCTGTGCCGCAAGGTCCGAGCCGATGCGCTCGGCAGCTACACCTACTTCATCATGGTCACCGCGCACGGCGACCACGACCAGATCCTGAACGGCATGAGCGCCGGCGCCGACGACTATCTCGTCAAACCGCTCAACCTCGACGACCTTCGCGCGCGTCTGATTGCCGCCGCGAGGGTCACGATGTTGCACAGCCGGCTCGACAGTCAGCGAACCGAGCTCGAAGGGTTGAACGACGAGCTCACGGCCATCGCGCGGCGTGACCCGCTCACTGGCCTCGGAAACCGTAGGGCGCTCGAGGAGGATCTCGACCTACTGGAGGCACGAGCGAGTCGCTATGGGCACCGCTACTGCATGGCGTTGTTCGATGTCGATCACTTCAAGTCGTACAACGACACCTACGGCCACCCAGCTGGCGACGAGATCCTCCGGATTGTCGCGACGAAGCTGAAACGCCACACCCGCGGAGGAGACGAGGTCTACCGCTACGGCGGCGAAGAATTCCTCTGCATCTTCCCGGAACAGTCACTGGCAACCGGGCGCCTCGCGGTCGAGCGCATGCGGTTCGGCGTGGCAGGCCTCGCGATTCCGCACGCCGGGGCTCCCCGTGGGGTGCTCACCGTCAGCGCCGGTATGGCCGTGCTGGAGCCCTGTCACACCAGATCGGCGAGCGAGGTGCTCCAAGAAGCAGACCAGGCGCTCTACCGCGCCAAACAACTCGGCCGGAATCGCGTCGAAGAGCCGGCTGCATAGCGCGAATGCATCATGCTCTCGCGACGGCGGTTGTGCCGATGTCACACACATGAGTACTGACCTGCTTGGCTCTACGCGCACCGATGTGGACCACGGGCTCGAGTGGCCCACAAGAGTTCTGATCGTCGACGACGCCGCCTCGACCCGTCGCTTTCTTCGAGCCGTGCTCGAGCACTGTCCGGAGTTCGACGTTGTTGGCGAGGCGGAGGATGGGGCGAGCGCCGTACAGATTGCCGATCTGCTCCAGCCTGACGTCGTCCTGCTCGACCTGTCCATGCCGGGGACTGACGGATCGAGCGCACTCGGCGGCTTGCTCCACGTTGCACCGAACGCGCGGGTGATCATCCTTTCGGGCATGGATCCGAACACGGCGACACCGTTGCTGGCCGCCGGCGCGACCGCGTTCGTCCCGAAGGGCCTCCCGCCATTCGAGCTACTCGAACGCCTCGGCAGCATTCTCGAACGAGCGGTCACCTTGCAGCGAGCCGCGGCCGCTCCCGCGAAGGCAAGGCCGCCCGCAGCGCCACCGCAACCATCACCGCGGGTGCAACCCCGAGGCGTCATCTGCGAGGACGACGCCATGGCTCGCCATCTCATCGCCCAGGTCCTCGAGAACCGCGGCGTACCTGTCATCGCCGAAACCGACGGTGTGCCAAACCTGCTGTCGGTCGTAGAGCTCTCGCAACCCGAGCTCGTCATACTTGACCTGTGGCTCGAGGGGACGCCCGGCACGAGCGCGCTCGCCGAGATCCGCAGGCTCTCTCCGCGCACGGTGGTCATCGTGTACTCCGCGTACGAGGAGTGGAAGGACAAGGCCCTCGCGGCCGGGGCATCTGCATTCGTGGCCAAGCCGCGATTCGAAGAGCTCGACGGACATATCCAGCGGCTGCTGTCGGCGGGGGCCGCATGAGCGACGCCCGAACGGAGGACGTGCTCGACGAGCGCATGGTCGCCGCGCTCCGCGACTTCGGCCGTGAGCCAGGCCGGCTCCTTCATCAGATGGCGACTGACTTTCTCGTCGAGGCTCCCTCGCTCGTGTCGGAGATCGAACGTGCTGTCGAGGACCACGCCGACGCCATCGCCGCACGAGCCGCGCACCAACTCAAAGGGGTGAGCGGACACATCGGGGCCGTTCGCCTTGCGGTCGTCGCCGGTGAGGTCGAGGTTTCTGCACGGAGCGGCGTTGCTCACGCGATGGCTGCGGCGACAACGGCGGCTCGGACCGAACTCGATCTGGCCGTCGTCGCAGCCCGCGGGCTGCTCGAGTAAACGATCGGTCAGGATCGTCGCGAGACGATCAGGCGAGGTTGACGATCGTCCCGAGATCCGGCAAGCGCGCGAGTCCCGGGGCGTCGATCACTGCGTCGACCGCTGTCTGCGCGGTGACACCGGTGCATTGCATCTCTCGGGCGAGCGCAGCCGCGACCACCGGCGCCGCGAAGGATGAGCCGCTCCACGTGGCCCAGCTCTCGAAGTCGTCCGGGTCGGGAGCACCAGTGTCTGGCCCCTCGAAGCTGCGGAAGAACGAGCTCAC
>JBEEGD010000328.1:0-5974 GCA_041166685.1 Acidimicrobiaceae bacterium
TCCGGTGCGTTCTGCGGGTATCGGCGGGCGGCAGACGCCGAGGTGGCCGCGCCCGCGGAAGTACACCGCCACCGCGAGCAGCGGCGCGCCGGTGCGCAAGGCCCGCGTTGCGGGCCCGCCCGGCCAACGGGTGCGCTCTCCGAAGAACTCGACCTCGATGCCGCCTCCGCCGATGTCGCGGTCGCACAACAGACACACCACATGGTTGGCCTTCAGCGCTCGGACCACTTGCGACCCGGCGTCAGGACCGAGCCGAACGATGTTCATGCCGAACGATTCGCGTAGGTCCACGAACCAGTCGAACACCTCGGGCGGGTCGAGCGCCTCGACGACCACGGTGATCGGGTGCTTGCGCACCGCCGACAGCCAGAATCCCGCCCACTCCCAGCCGCCGAGATGGGGAATGGCGAGGATCGTCCCCCGACCTTGCGCAAGCGCGGCTTCAAGATGCTCGAGACCCTCGATCGACATGCCCGCGTCGAGCGCCGCCGGGCTCGTGCCTGGCAGGCGGAACGACTCGGCCCAGTACCGGGCGTACGACTCGAACGTGGCGTCAACGGCTCGGCGCAGCTCTCGCCCACCGAAGCTCGGACCGTGAACACGGCGCAGGTTCCGCTCCACCTGAGCCCGACGCTCCTTTGACGTGCGCGCCGATGCGAACCCCGCGAAGCGGGCCAATCCCTCGACGACCGGCGCGGGCATGGCGCGAGTGAGCGCGCTCCCGACCTTGAACACGGTCAACGCCCGGTTCACGCTCGCGCCACCGCCCGGTGAGGTGGGTTACTGGCTGCGGCGGCGAGCGTCTCGGGCCGCGGCCCAACGCTCACGCCGCATGCGGGTGCGCTCGCTCGACGGACGCGTGACGCGCCGCGCCTGCCACCTCGTGGCCCTCGGCCGTGCCCGAGTGGGCGTGGCCTGACCCCACACGCGCAGGAACCGTTGCACGGCAGTGAACGTGGTGAGTACGAGCATGAGCCACAGCACGGGGATCAGCACGCTCTCGAAGAGCAGGCCGACGCCGAGGGCGATGATGCGCTCGGCTCGCTCCATGAGCCCGCCCCGGGCGTCGAAGCCGAGCGACTCGGCCTTGGCCCGCTCGTAGGAGATGAGCATCGACAGCGCGAGCACGGCGAGCGGGAGGATTGCGATGTGACCACCGTGTTGATCCTCGAGGTACCAGGCCACACCGCCGAGCAGCAGCGCGTCGGTGATGCGGTCGGCGACCGAGTCGAAGAACGCGCCCCGGGGAGACGCAGTGCCCGAGGCTTTGGCGACGGCCCCGTCGAGCACATCGGGAACGGCCGTGAGCGCAACGAGCACAAAACCGAGGCGGAGCGCACCGTTGGCGATGGCGAACGCCGCGCCGACGGCCATCAGCACGCCGAGCAACGTCAGGTGATCAGCCGTGATGCCGCTCTTGCCGAGGTTGGCGCCGACCGGGCGAAGCTTCTGCTCCACGCTCGGACGGAGGCGCTTGTCAAACATCGAGTGACTCCAACGATGGGCACGGGGGACGTGCAAACTCCTGCAAACGCTACCAGCGGCATTCCCCGCCGAGCGAGATGCCACACCCTTCGGGATAGTGTGACCAGCCTCATTGAGCTGTGAATCGGCACGCCGTTCACCACGGCGTCAAGATCGGGGGCCGTCGATCCGTGAAGCGCTTTCCGCCCGAGAACATCCGCAACGTCGCACTCGTGGGCCATGGCGGATCGGGGAAGACCACGCTGGCCGAGGCACTTCTGCACAAGGCGGGCGCCATCACCCGAATGGGCCGGGTCGAAGACGGCACCACGGTGACGGACTTCGACCCCGAGGAGCAGAAGCGAAACCTGTCGCTGTCGCTTGCACTCGCCCCATTCGAGTGGAAGGACCACAAGATCAACCTGATCGACTGCCCGGGCTATGCCGACTTCATCGGCGACGTCCAAGCCGCGCTCCGGGTCGCGGATCTGGCCATCTTCGTCGTGAGCGCGGTCGAAGGTGTCGAGGTCCAGACGCACGCGACGTGGAAGATCGCGAGCGAGCTCGGCGTGCCTCGCATGGTGTTCATCAACAAGCTCGACCGGGAACGGGCGAGCTTCGAGCGCACGCTCGATCAACTGCGGGATCGGTTCGGCGCGGGGATTGCCCCGCTCGAGCTTCCGATCGGCGAGGAGACGTCCTTCCGTGGGGTCGCCGACCTGCTGACCGACACGGCCTACCTCTATGACGGCGGCAACGTCACGCACGTCGACGTGCCCGAAGACTTGGCGCAGCTCGAGCACCAGGTGCACGACAATCTCGTCGAGGGCATCGTCGTCGCCGATGACGAACTACTCGAGCGCTATCTCGGTGGCGATGAGATCTCGTTGGAAGAACTCGAGCGCACGTTGGCCAAGGGCGTGGCCGAGGCCTCGGTCTTCCCGGTCACCGTCGGCTCCGCGACCACCGACGTCGCAATCGATCGCCTGGCCGACTTCATCTGCGAGATCGGCCCGGCCCCTGCCGACCGACCGCCCGTCATGGTGAGCGCGGGTGACACGACCGTCGACGTGAAGCCCGATCCGAACGGCGACGCGCTGGCGATCGTGTTCAAGACGATCGCCGACCCGTATGTCGGTCGGATCTCGCTCTTCAAAGTGCTGTCGGGCACGATTCGTCCCGACGACCACCTCTGGAACACACGGTCGAGCGCGGACGAGCGCCTCCACGGACTCTTCACGCTGCGCGGCAAAGAGCAGGATCAGCTGACCGAGGTGCCCGCCGGCGACATCGCCGCCGTTGCCAAGCTTTCCGCCACCGCGACGGGAGACACGCTCGCGCCGAAGGGCAAGCCCGTCACGGTCGAGCCCATCGCGAGCCCCCCACCTGTCCTCGCAACTGCCATCCTCGCTCGCACGCAAGCCGATGAGGACAAGCTCGCCAACGCCCTCCATCGACTCCAAGAGGAGGACCCAGCGCTGCTCATCGAGCGCCACGAGGAGACCCACCAGACGGTCCTGCGAGGTACCGGCGAGACGCATCTCCAGATCACCCTCGAGAAGCTCGCGCGCAAGTTCGGTGTTGATGTCGACACCGAAGACGTGCGGGTCGCGTATCGCGAGACCATCACCGGCAGCGCGTTGAATGTCGAGGGCAAGCACAAGAAGCAATCAGGCGGTCACGGCCAGTTCGGGGTGTGCGTCATCAACGTCGAGCCACTCCCCCGCGGCGGCGGCTTCGAGTTCGTGGACAAGATCGTGGGCGGTGCGATCGCACGCCCGTACATCCCGGCAGTCCAGAAAGGCGTCGAAGAGGCGATGTCGCACGGCGGCATCTACGGCCATCCGATCGTCGACATCAAAGTCGAGCTCGTCGACGGCAAGCAGCACGCCGTTGACTCCTCGGAAATGGCGTTCAAGATCGCGGGCCGCGTTGCCATTCGCGAAGCGATGGCCAAGGCTGATCCAGTGCTCCTCGAGCCGGTCTCCCTGCTGGAGGTCACCGTCCCCATCGAGTACCAGGGCGACGTCATGGGGGATCTGAACTCCCGCCGCGGTCGGGTACAGGGCAGCGAGACCGCCGGCGACGGCGAGCAGACGGTGTCGGCGTTGGTCCCGACGTCGGAGATCGTTCGGTACGCGATCGACCTCCGGTCACTCACCGGCGGGCGGGGTCGATTCACGGCGACGCACGACCACTACGACGTCCTGCCGTCGAACCTCGTCGACAAGGTGAAGCGCGAGACGAAGGAACAGGACTAACGGACTGCGCGGAGTGCGGGTTCTCGTACGAGTCCGTATCGACGATTGACGCGCCCGACGCGTTACGGGCCCTCGGCAAGCGCTACCGAATCCCGTTTACGCGCGGGCTGAAGGGCGAGGACCTCGACTCGCTGCTGCGGGCCCACCCGATCGACGGAACCTGGTCGGCGTTGGAGTACGCGTGCCACACACGAGACGTGTTGCAGGTCCAGCGAGAGCGACTGCAGCGCGCCTTGGAGGAGAACGGCTACAACCCGCCGCCCATGGGCCGCGAAGCGCGAGTGATCGAGCTTCGCTACAACGAGCAGGATCCCGCGGGTGTCACCGAGGAACTGGCCGCTGCTGCCGAGGCCATCGCGACCGATATCGAGGCGTTCGCGCCGTCCGACTGGGAGCGGACGATGGTCTTCAACTACCCAGAGCGGGCCGAACGGCCTCTGACCTGGGTCGCCCAACACACCGTGCACGAGGGCGAGCACCACCTGCTCGACATCGGCCGAGTGCTTCGAGCGGCTCGGGGTAGGTAGGCCGACGTGTCTGGCCTCGATTTGTCGCGCCTCGCACCGGAGGACGCCGTCGCCGCGCTCCGCTCGTATCCCCGCCGTTTCCGGGGGGTGCTCACCTCGGTCGAGCCGGACGATCTCCCGGTCGAGGCGTTGGAGCACGCCGACCATGTGGCTCGATCCGAGGCATTGCTCGGCGAAGCGCTACGCCAGGTGATCGTCCAGGATCATCCGACGCTCATGCCCGCCGTGGCCGACGACTCCGCTCGACAGTGGGCCTTCGACGGCGCGACGTCGGTCGACGACGTGCTCGCGTTCCTGACGATGGAGTGCAACGCGCTGGCTGACTTCGTGGCCGACGTGCCCTCTGACGCGTGGACGCGAACGGGAACCGTCGCGGGATCAGGTCAGGCAATCACCGCGCTCGACATCGTCCGCGAGGCCGTACGCACCGGCGCCGACCACTTGCGCGCCGCCGAGCGCCTCGTCAAGTCCCGCTGACTTGATGGTTCTGGGTTTTCGCGTTCTTGCGTCGCCTAACCCCTCATACGGTGGTCAATCAACGCAAGAAGAAGGAGCGCGGGAAGTGATGCCGATAGCGCGCAGGCGACGCGACCGGCAGTATGCGTGCATGCCTGACAGGGACGATGTGCTTGCCATCGAGGAACTTTGGCCGGTCGCGCTACGGGAGCGCGACACGACGTGGCTCCGCGATCACACCACCGAGGGATTGGTCGTCATCGAGGCCGACGGCTCTCTGATGGATCGTGAGACGTACCTTCATCACCGGCAGTATGAGAACGACACCATTGTCGCCGGCTCCAACATCGCGGAAAGGGTTGAAGTCAATGGCGACGCCGCAATCGTCATCAACCGTGCGCACTTTCTGACGCAGGACTCGACCGGCCGAAGGACCGAACTGCTCATACGCGGGAGCAGTCTTTACCTGCGCTCGGATGGCCAATGGCGGGTCGCGGCAATGCACCTATCCGAGTGCTCCGGGAACCGTGCAGGGTGGGGTGAGGACCTCATCGACGTAGCGAAGCAAGTGCCGATCCCGCGGCTTCATCGGTAGCGCCGATCCGGCGATCTCGCGTGCCGCCCTCGCGGCCATCGATCGACCTACCCGTGCCCGCGCGCAGTTCGTAGCGCCCATCCGGCGTGTCTCCTCTAGCGTCGAGCGATCGGCACTGTTCTGATTCCGGTTCCTGACCATGACTTCGACGTGACCGAAGTAGCGGTGCCGTGGCGGCTGCTGACGCGCATGGGCCACGTCGTGCGATTCGCCACCGAGCAGGGCGGCGCCGCAGCCGCGGCCGACCAGCGATTGCTCGACGGCGTGATCTTCGGACAGCTCGGCGCGGCGGCTGAACCGCGGGCCTTCTACGCCGAGATGCTGTCCGACGAACAGTTCCGTGCGCCTCTCGCATGGGCCGATGTCGCACCTCACGAGTTCGATGGCCTGATCCTGCCGGGCGGGCACGCGCCCGGCATGCGCCAGTACTTGGGAAGTGAGCTGCTGCGCGGCAAGGTCGCCGAGTACTGGGGGCTTGGCCGGCCGATCGGCGCCATCTGTCACGGCGTGCTGGTGCTCGCTCGAACAAGCGATCCGACGACGAAACAGAGTGTGTTGTACGGACGAAGGACGACCTGTCTACCGAAGTACATGGAGCGATCCGCGTTCCTCACCACCGCGTGGCGGCTCGGGCGCTACTACCGCACGTATCCGGCGTACGTCGAAGACGA
>JBEEGD010000329.1:0-4123 GCA_041166685.1 Acidimicrobiaceae bacterium
AAGGATTCGAGGGGTCGCGCCCTGGCCGCGGGCCGGTCGGCGCGAGCAGTCGCGTGACAGTCGGCCGGACGGAGGGGAATCGGGTACATGATCAATCGGAGACGCGGGCCGCGAGCCCTCCTGTCGATCCTGGCGCTGGTCGCCGGGATGCTGGCCATCTACGTGCAACCCGTGAATGCCACGCTGCAGCTGCTCAAGCCAACAGCCTCCGATCCAGCGACATTCAGCGGGACGGGCGGCTACTCGGCGGACGGGCTCGGCCAGGCCGGCTCCGGCGGCACGCTCCAGGCGCAGGTCCCCGCGGGCTCCACCGTCGTGCAGGCCTACCTGTACGGCACCTACTACGGCACGGGCGAGGGCGGGCCTCCGCTGGAAGACCGCACGATCGACTTCGACGGCACGACCGTCGTGTTGGAGTGGCTGCCGAACTCCGAGCCGGGAAACAGCGGTCTCGCCACGGCTCGCGCCAGTGTCACCGCCCAGGTCGCAAGCAAGGTGGGTTCCGGTGGCGGGATCACCGACTTTGCGGTGAACACTGATCCGTCCCAACTCGACGGTGTCGCCCTCGTCGTGCTCTTCAGCAATGCGACGCTGCCGGACGTGACGATCGCGGTGCTGGACGGTGGCTCGAAGCAGTCCGGCGACCAGGTCACCTTCACCTTCGCCAGTCCCGTCAACCCGGCCGCACCGGGGTTCTCAGCGATCATGTCGCTCGGGAGCGGCTTCAGTTACCAGTCCGGGGCCGTGAATCCGCACGATTGCAGCCCCTCGCAGTTCTCCATCGTCACGGTGAACACGGCACCCCTGACGGCGTGCGCCGGCAACTGGGATGACGGGGTGGCCGACAACGGCGGGCTGATCACCGTCGGTGGCGTCGGCGACTCGACCGACAACCCTGCCGATCCCAGTAACCAGACGGGCACGGACGACGAGCTCTATAACCTGGTGCCGCTCATGAAGAACGGTGATACCTCGCTCGTGATCGACACCTCGAACCCCTCCGGCGATGACAACCTGTTCCTGGCGGTGATCCAGGTGACGGCCAAGGCCTCCGTCACGACCGAGATCTGCGGCAACGGGCTGGACGACGATGGCGACGGCCTCATCGACACCGCCGATCCCGACTGCACTGCCGACCTGTCGGTCACCAAGGCCGACTCGTCCGACCCGGTCACCGTCGGCCAGGAGCTGACCTACACGATCACGGCCGCCAACGCGGGTCCCAGCGCGGCCCAGGGCGTGACCGTGTCCGACAGCCTGCCGGCAACGGTCACGTTCGTGTCGGCCATTTCGAGCCAGGGCAGCTGCTCGGGCACGACCACCGTCAGCTGCGCGCTGGGCGCGCTCGCCTCGAGTGGCTCGGCGACGGTCACGATCAAGGTCACCCCGACCACCGATGCCGACCTCTCGAACACGGCCACGGTCTCATCCACCACGGCCGACCCGAGCTCGACCAACAACACGGACACCGAGCTGACCGTGGTCGACCCGGTCCCGGTCGGCGGTCCGTGCTCGCCAACCGACGCAACGACAACCGTCGAGCGGATCAGTCCGCCGCCGTCGGTCAAGCTCAACAGGCTGACCAGCAATGAGTGCGTGCGCCTGTTCGACGAGCGCCAGGATGAGACGCTCAGCAGGTCCCTGAAGGTCGACATCTCGGCCCCGGGAACCGTCGAACGGAAGAAGGACCTGACCCCGTTCTCGATCCCGGCCGGGACCGTCGTCGATAGTCACTTCCTGCATGCCGACAACGTCGGCAAGGCGAAGGTGCGCCTGCAGGGCAGCGTCACCTTCGACGCCGACATCATCGGCGTGATCATCACCGACAACAACCTGGACGCGAGCGATCGGCTCGGCGCTGTGGGCACGCGCTATCCCAACGACCTCAAGCGTCGCGGGCTGGAGCTCCCCAGCGTCCGCCATGGGGGCGACCTCGTCACCCTGAGCGCGGACTTGCGCACTCTCACGTTCAACGTTGCCTTCCCGAGCGTGCTCGACCAGATCCGGGTCATCACGGCCAACGCGCCGCCCAGCCTCTCGATCGGCGACGTCAGGGTCACCGAGGGCGACCGAGGCACGAAGCTCGCGACGTTCCGCGTGCGCCTCGGCTACGTCAGCGGTCAACCGGTCACGGTCGCCTTCACGACGAAGGACGGCAGCGCGCTCCAGCCTGGCGACTACACGGCGACTGCGGGCACCCTGACCTTCGCGCCTGGCACGACGGAGATGACGGTCGGCGTGCCCGTCGTCGGCGACACCGTGCGCGAATCCAACGAGACGTTCACCGTCGAGCTGTCCGGGGCGGTCAACGCCACGATCGCCGACGCCGTCGGTCTCGGCACGATCATCGATAACGACAACCGCGACGACCACCACTGATCGACCCAGCCGCCGGCGCGTACGATTGACCCTCCACTAGCTCGAGACAGCCTTGGCGCGGCCCGCACAAGGCTGAGCGACACACCGACTCGGCCTCTCGGCCCGGGCGGAGGGAGCGCACGGACGCCATGACCCTCCTTGCGGAGCGGCAGATCGAGATCATCCTGCGCAATCGGGTCTACTTCGGGGTCGGGGCGATCGAGCGACTCCCCGAGGTGGTCGCCGCGGCCGGCGGCTCGCGCGCCTTCGTCGTGACCGATCCGGGCGTTGTTGCCTCGGGCGTGATCGACCGGGTGCTCGGCGTCCTTGCGGCAGCCCGTCTCGCCTCGGCGGTCTTTGCCGAGGTAGAGCCGAATCCCGGGGCTTCGACCGTGGAGCGTGGGGCGGCCGCGCTGCGTGTGTTCGGACTCGCCGACACGGTCGTCGTCCCGGTCGGCGGTGGCTCGGCGATGGACACCGCCAAGGCGCTCGACCTGGCGGCCGCTAACGACGCGCCCGTGTGGGATCTCGGCTATGACGACCCGGCGCTCAGCCCGGGTCGGCCAGTCGTGGCCGTACCCACGACCGCGGGAACCGGGGCCGAGACGAACTCGTTCGGCGTCATCACGGACGAGACGGCGGGCCGCAAGGCCTACGTCGGCCACCCCTCGCTGCTGCCGGTCGCGACGATCCTCGACCCGGCACTGACCGTCGGCTTGCCGCCGGCCGCGACGGCCGCGACCGGCATCGACGCCATGACCCACTCGCTCGAGTCGCTCCTCTCGGCCAACCCGAATCCGTTCGCCGAGGCGATGGCGCTCGGGGTGATCCGGACGGTCGCGGAATGGCTGCCTCGGGCCGTCGCCGATGGCTCCGACCTCGAGGCGCGCTCGCAGATGCTCGTGGCCTCGCACCTCGCGGGCGTGGGCCCGGCGAGCGGCACCGGCGTCGGGCTCGTCCACGCGCTGGGGCACGCGATCGGGACCCGCGGCCGGCTGCCGCACGGGACCGCGCTGGCGACCGTCCTGCCCGAGGTGCTCGACTTCTATCGCGGTACCCGCGACCGCGAGCTCGCGCTCGTCGGGATCGCGCTGGGCGTCGCGACCGCGGCCGAATCGGAAGCGAGCGCCGCGGGCGTCGCGATCGGTGCCGTCCGCCGGCTCTGCGCGACCGTGGGCCAACGGCCGCGGCTGCGCTCGCTCGGCTTCGACGAGGCGTCCCTCGCGGTCGTCGCCGAGGACGCCGTCGCCGATGCCGCGATCAACAACTCCCCGCGCATCCCGACCGCCGCCGAGGCCCAAGCGATCCTGGCATCCGTGCTCGACTGAACGCCGGCCGCATGGCGGCGAGACGCTAGCCCTTGTCGATGAGTGGCTTGACCTCGCCGATGAAGCGCTCGAGCGTCTCGACGTCGTAGGGCGCCGGCTGCTCGGAGATGACCGTGCGGAAGCCGAGCTCGACATACGGGCGAAGTCGGTCGGCGATCTGCTCCGACGAACCGTTCCAGAACGTGCTGTCGGCCTCGACCCGGGACATCGGCGTCCTGTTGTGCTCCATGGCGGCCTTCCAGACGCGATCCGCCTCGGCCTCGGAGTCGCGGATCGTCAGCTTCACGCCGAGCGTGAACTCGATCTCGGCGATGTCGCGGCCGACCGCGGCACAGTGTTCCTTCCGGACCTCGACCTTGTGGGCCATGACCTCGGTGGGGCCCATGGCGTTCCACATGTCGGCGTACTTGGCCACCGTCCGCAGCGTCTTCTTCTCG
>JBEEGD010000330.1:0-4409 GCA_041166685.1 Acidimicrobiaceae bacterium
GGCCGCCACGGCCGCCTGAGCGGTTGATGCTCGCCAGGTCGCCGCCGAGGTAGGACGTCACCACCCGTGGGTCGGTCGTGACCTCCTCTGGCGTGCCCTCGACGATCGGGTGGCCGAGCTCGAGTGCGATCATCCGGTCGGAGATCGACGTGATCAGGGGCATGTCGTGCTCGATGACGAGCAAGGCACACCCCGTCTCCGACTGAATCCGCTGCAGCAGCGGTCCCAGCGCCTCGGTCTCGCGCTGTGCGATACCCGACGAGGGTTCGTCGAGCAGCAGCAGGGTGGGGTGGGGGGGGATGGCCATCGCCAAGTCCACGATGCGGCGGCTACCGGTGGACAGCTCGCCCACGAACTTGTCGCGGAACGCGGAGAGCGACATGAGCTCGATGAGATCTTCAACCGTGAACGCGACATCTTCTTCCTGTTGTTGCACCGCCGGCAGGTTCAGCAACGCCGCGAGGTGATCGCGCTCGTTGAGGTGTCGCTCGAGACCAATGGCGATGTTCTCCGCCACCGTCAACGTCGGGAAGATGCGGGCGTCCTGGAACGAGCGACCGAGACCCAGCCCGGCGCGCCGATCGGCCCCCCAGTTGGTGATGTCGACACCGTTGAAACGGATGACGCCGCCGTCGGCCGTCAACAGCCCCGACAGGATGTCGAAGATCGTGGTCTTGCCCGCACCGTTCGGGCCGATCAGGCCCAGGATCTCGCCCTCGTGGAGATCGAACGAGACGTCGCTCACCGCGGTGATGCCGCCGAACCGTTTCGTGAGCCCGGCGACCCCGAGGACCACTGGGTTGTCGCCGGTGCCGTTGCCGCTGGCGGCGGCCTTGGCTGCGACCGATGGCGCGGCGCCACCCTTCATCGACGCGGCGCCCTGCAGGAAGACCGAACGCAGGATGTCGCCCCGCTCGAGCAGCTCGGCCGTCGGCCCCGAGAAGCGCACCTCGCCCTTCTCCATGAAGTACGCACGGTTGGCGACAGTGAGCGCGACGTTGACCGACTGCTCGACGAGCACGATCGTGCAACCCTGCTGGTGGATCTGGCGAACGATGTCGAGGAGCTGCTCGACGATCGTGGGCGCGAGTCCGAGGGACAGCTCGTCGATGATGAGCAACTTTGGCTTGGCGACGAAGGCCATGCCGAGCGCGAGTTGCTGCTGCTCGCCTCCAGAGAGGTTGCCGGCCATCTGATCCCAGCGCTCTTTGACGCGCGGGAACAGGTCGAGCACACGATCGACGCGCGCTTGCACCTCGGCGGGATCGTCGCGTTGGTACAGCCACGTGCTCGCCTTGAAATGCTCGGCAACCGTGAGCGTCGGGAACACCGCCTTGCCGCCCGGCACCTGGATGATGCCCATCTTCGAGGTCGTAAGGGCGTCGGAGTGCGTGATGTCTTCGCCGTCGAACCAGATGCTGCCCGCGCTCGGGTCGACGAGTCCGGAGATTGCTTTCAACAGCGTCGACTTGCCGGCGCCGTTGGTACCGAGCAACGCCACGATCTCGTTGCGCTCGACTTCCATGTCGACGCCGAACAGCACCTGCACCTTGTCGTAGGCCACGTCGATGCCGCGGCACACCAGCGCCGGTCCATCGGCCGAGGGCGCGTCGAGCACCTCGGCGGAGCCCCTCCGAAAAAAGGTCTTCATTGGTGCCTCGTCATCATGAATCCTGTATCGAACGCGCTCGGAACCAATGAAGACTGGCGCCGCGCAGCGGCGCCCGCCACTGTGTCTCTGCGCTCGCCGTTCGGCTCGCTCATGCCGGGCTTCCCACCTTCAGATGGTCGTGTTCGGCGGCTTCCATCAGCGTGAGCCGCGCCCCGCACACGGGGCAGACGACGGCAGCCTCGCCTACCGTCGCCGCTTCCTCGACGTGGCGCTCGGCTTCGGTGATGAGCTCACCCGACAAGTTCTCGTCCTCCACACGCCGGTCGGCGATCAATGACGGCACGAGGATGTCATGCCGGCGGGCCACCCACCGCAGGAACTTGTCGCGCCGCTCGAACAGGACCTCGGCGGTGCCGCCGGGGTACTGGTACAGGTTGATCAGCAGCAGCGGGCCGGTGAGGATCAGCGGCACGATCGCCACGAAGTCTTGCCCCAAGCCCTTGTACAGATTCGGCCCGAACTGCACAAAGGCTTCATAGGTGACGAGGCCGAGCACCGCCGCCGGCACCGACGTGAGTCCACCGATCACCGCGGCGAGGAACACCACAACGCTCTGGAGGATGCCGTAGGTATCCGGGATCACTTGGTGCTGGCCGTACGCGAAGAGCGCCCCGGCCAACCCGGCGATACCGCCCGAGACCGCGAACGCGGCCAGCCGCGTGCGCACGAGATTGATGCCGTAGGCCGGGGCGGCGCGCTGGTTGTCGCGGGCCGCGATCAGCACGCGTCCACTCCGGTTCCGACGGAACGCCAACGCCGCCAGGATCGACAGCGCGAGCGCAATGACGCACACGTAGTAATAGGTGCGATCGTTTTCGAGGTCGAACCGGTCGTACAGCAGCGGGCGTGGGAACGTCGACACGAGACCGCGCGGCATCAACCGTTCGCCGATGAATGTCGTGCGGTCGAGCGCGAACCCCTTGCAGGCATACGCGAACGCCAGCGTCGTGACCGCGAGATACAGCCCTTGGATGCGCACTGCGGGCAACCCGATCAAGATGGCCGCGAGCACCCCCGCGAGGATTCCCGCGAAGACCGCGACGAAGAAATCCGCCTCGTAGTTGAACGCGAGGCCGCCGGCGGTGGCCGCGCCGATTCCGACGAGGCCGAACTGCCCGAGGCTGATCTGGCCCGCCCACCCGGTCAGCACCACCAGCGAGACGCCCACCATGCCGTAGATCGGTAACGGGATGAGCTTCGGCATGTCGTTGTCGCCAACGAGGTAGGGCAGCCACAGGGCGAACGCCCCGGCCAAACCGACCAGCGCGATACGAGCAGCATTGACCTCAGGAAGGTGCCGCAACTCGGCGGGAATCGGCCGGAAGTTCTTCACGACATCCCACGACGACTGGCCCGTGTCCATGGCGCGCGTCTGGCTCTTCCGTTGCAACAGCAGCGCGGCCAGGATCACCACGAGCATGTACGCGCCGACGCGACTGCTCTTGCCGGTCTGCGACACGACGCCGAACTCGATGATGCCCGCGAACGTTCCGGCCACGAGGGCCACACCGATGCGTTCCATGCGAGCCGCGACGGCGGCGCCGAGCGCGTACAGCAACGAGTCGAACCCGAGGGTGGCGTCGTTCGGCACACCGATGAGCGGCGACTGGAAGAAGATGGCCATCGCGCTCAGGAAGCCGGCGAGCATCCACGCCGCCGTTTGCACCCGCTTCACGGGAATGCCGAGCAGCGACGCGCGATCGGCGTTCTCCGCCGATGCGCGCAGGGCGATTCCGATCCGGGTGTAGCGCAGGAACAACGCGAGACCGGTCGCGATGATGATCGTGACGAGGATCGCCGCAAGCTGGTTGCCGGTGAGGATCGGCGTGCCGTGGCTGTCCTTCCACTGCAGGTTCTCCCACGGCGTCGGCACCACCGAGATCTGACCAGCGCGCGCGCCGATCCAGATCGGGATGAAGAACCCGAGCGCGGCAAAACCCTGCGCGACGCCGAGCGTGACGACCGTCGTGATGAGTCGGGGAGATCGGGCAAACCGCCGCATCACCACGACGTCCACGAGCCCACCGAGGAGCGGACCACCGATCAGCGCGATCGGCAACACGACCAGGTAGTTGATGTGCCGCTGAACGTCGAGCAACAAGGCGAAGATCGCCGGCACCGCGCCGACGGCGGCTGCCGCGAAGTTGATGATGCGGTTCGTGCGGTAGATGAGGATGATGCCGACGGCGATCAGCCCGTAGAGCGAGCCGAGCGAGATGCCGTTGATGACCTCGTTCCACGACATCTTGAAGAACCACTTCAAGAAGAACAGCCCGAAGATGATGCCCGCGGCGAACCGGGCCGTCTTCAGCGGCCAACTCTCGTCGTAGAGAACGGTCTTCAGCCGAGCTGGAACCTCAACCGATGGCATCCCTTACTGCCGTTCCCGCGGCACGCCGAGCGGCTGGCCGTCCGACGACGCCTGCCAACTGCCGAGCGTGCGGCGATCACCGACCTGCAAGTAGGCGCCCGGATCGCCGTTGTACCCAGACGTCAGGTGCGGGTTCCAGTAGATGAGCCTGACGTCGCGTGTCCAGTAGCCGTTGCCCTGGCGGAACTCCAGCCGTTCGTCCGGTGTCCCCGGGCCACCGGTCGCGCCCAGCGACGTGGACTGCGCGGCCATGGTGTCGGGTGTGAGGTTCGGGCCGGCCGCCTGAATGAGGTTGGCCATCATCAGCCACTCCCTCGCGAGCGAGGTCAGCGTCTTGCCCTCGACGCTGCCGGGAGGCGCTCCGCC
>JBEEGD010000331.1:0-2722 GCA_041166685.1 Acidimicrobiaceae bacterium
CGGCCGAGAAGGTCGTCGAGCTGGCAGCCGCGGCATGAGCGTTCTCGTTGGCACCGACACGACGCTCTGCGTCTCGGGCATCACCGGTCGCGAGGGCACCTTCCACGCGCTCAACAACAAGCGCTACGGCACGAACGTCGTGTCGGGTGTGACGCCCGGCAAGGGCGGCCAGAGCGTCGACGGGGTGCCGGTGTTCAACACGTTCCACGACGCGGTGGACAAGAGCGGCGCCAACACGGCGATGATCTTCGTGCCGCCGCCGTTCGCCGCCGACTCGATCCTCGAGGCCGCCGACGCGGGCATCGCGACGATCATCTGCATCACCGAGGGCATCCCCGCCCACGACGAGCTGCGCGTCTACAACTTCCTCAAGTCCCACCATCCCTCCACAAGGCTCATCGGCCCCAACTGCCCGGGCGTGCTGTCACCCGGCAAGGCCAACGTCGGGATCATCCCCGCGGCGTTCTTCAAGGAGGGCAACGTCGGCGTCGTCTCGCGGTCCGGCACGCTGACCTACCAGATCGGCAACGAGCTGGCCCAGCGCGGCTTCGGCAACTCCTCGATCGTCGGCATCGGCGGCGACCCGGTCCCGGGCTCGAGCTTCATCGACATCATCGGGCTCTTCCAGGACGACCCGGAGACCGAGCTCATCGTGATGAGCGGCGAGATCGGCGGCTCGGCCGAGGAAGAGGCCGCGGACTTCATCAAGTCAAACGTCACCAAGCCGGTCGTGGGCTACATCGCCGGCGTGACGGCGCCCCCGGGCAAGACGATGGGCCACGCCGGCGCGATCGTCAGCGGCTCGTCGGGCAGCGCCGCGGCGAAGATCGAGGCCCTCGAGGGCAACGGCGTGCGCGTCGGTCGCACGCCCACCGAGGTGGCCGACATCGCCATCGAAGTCCTCGGCAGCTAGCAACAGCAACAACAGCAGCGCCGGGGGCACGGGGGTCGACCGGCCCCTGCGCGGCCGAACGTCCATCGGTAGCGGCTATAGGCACCACAGATGGACGTTCGACCGGACACCCGTCCAGGTTTCTCCTCCAACCCTCAAGCCCGCCTCTCTCACACCGTGCGCATACCGGGCACGGCCACGATCCGCCCCGCGGCTGGGAGGCCACACCCCTTCAAGGAGGAAGGACCCCAGCCATGCATTCCGCCCGCAGGATCATCTGGAGCACGCTCGCAGTGCTCGCGCTGGCTCCGGCCGCCGCCATGGCGTCCGGTTCCGGCTCGACCGCCGAGCGCCACCAGATGTCCATGTACAAGGTGGAGGAGGACGTCTCGTTCGACGCCGTCGAGGTCAAGACGCTCAGCGTCGCCTGCAACGGCTCCGACTACGCCCTCGACGGCATGTGGCGCGTCACCCAGACCGACTACGAGCCGCAGCTCGAGGATCAGGCGACGCCGCCCGGAGGCTGGAACGACTACAACGGCATTCAGATCTGGGACTCGCACAGCGTCGGCCCCGGTACCTGGCGCTTCACCATCTACAACGACACCAGCGAGGCCGCGCAGGTCAAGGTCTGGGTCACGTGCATCAACAAGCGCGTGCAGCCCGCCGACCGCGACGCGCACACGCACAAGCTGGTCCTCGGCAACACGCACTTCGACACCGTGTCGTTCAGCGGGACCACGCCCGGCACCGCCAAGGCCGGCAACTGGGACTGCCCGCACGGCTCGATCGCCGTCGCCCCGGGCTTCGAAGTCCTCAAGGGCGACATGCGCGTCTTCAAGTCGGTGCCCGGCAACAACAACCTGACCAACTGGAAGTGGGGCTTCTACCAGCAGGGCTTCGCGAAGATCGAGACCAGTATCCGCTGCCTCGACCTCGCGAGCACCAGCGACGCAAACCCGCTGCACTACCACGAGCTCGTCGTCAACCAGCGCGAGACGAACATCGGCATCCAGGCCGGCGTCAAGGACGAGGTCAAGATCGACTGCAGCCCGTACGAGAAGGCCATGATCGGCCTCTTCGACGTGCGCGCGGTCGGCAGCTGGACCTCGCCGTTCGACCAGCACTGGCTCTGGTACCTCGGCATGGAGCCGCAGATCAAGTCTCGCGTGTTCCGCATCTGGAACGTCGACAGCGCGGTGTGGAACGCCCGCATCGGCGCCATCTGCTTCAACGACCGCATCGGACGGAGGGTGCTAGCCCCATGACCAAGACCAACTCCCGATCGCGCAGGACGCTGCTCGCCGCCTTGTTCGGCGCGGTCATCGCCCTCGCGCTCCCCGGTCAGGCCCTCGCGGCCCACGACCTCTACATCTACAAGGCAGAGGCCCAGGTCGATCTGTACTCAGACGACCAGGTCGCCGACGTCGGCTGCAAGACCGGCGACCACGTGCTCGACGGCATGTGGCGCATCGACGCGGCCGACCAGGACGACGACAACCTCGGCCTCGTGAACATCGCTCATGCGGCCGACGTCGTCGAGGCCTATCCGAGCGACGCGTCCACGTACCACTTCCATTTCGTCAAGTGGGCGATCGGACGGGTCCAGGCCAAGATCTTCGTGACCTGCCTTGGCGCGCAGACGGCCGGCGACATGGGCCACACCCACAGCTTCGAGGTCTCGCCCTACCAGGTGCAGACCGCGACGATCGGGAGCGGCAACACCGAGATCCAGCCCGACTGGAACGGCAACCCGATGGACGGCTACACCGAGCCGTGCGACAAGGGCTGGCTGGCGATCTCGCCGGGCTTCCGCTTCACGTCGCCCGC
>JBEEGD010000332.1:0-5962 GCA_041166685.1 Acidimicrobiaceae bacterium
TCGTCGTACGAGACAGCGCGCGAGATCTACGCGGAGCATGGCGTCGAGTTGACCGTCGCACAATGGCAGACCCGCATCGGCACGCACGGCCCCCACTGGCTGGCCGACCTCGAGGCCGAGATCGGGCCGCTGAGCGATCGCGAGGCGCTCACCGAACGCAGACGGCTCGCCCACCAGGAACGACTCCTCGCGGAACAGGCGCTCCCGGGAGTAGCGGCGTTCACGACCCGCGCCGTTGACGCGGGACTCGTGCTCGCAGTTGCATCGAGTTCGTCGGCCGCATGGGTTTCCGATCACCTCGAGCGGCTTGGGCTGCTCGATCGGTTCGCCGCGATCAGCACGTCTGAGGGCGGCGTGCCCGCCAAGCCCGAGCCCGACGTCTATCGACGTGCGCTCGAAGCCATCGGAGTGGACGCGACCGAGGCGGCGGCCTTCGAGGACTCACCCAACGGCATCGCCGCCGCCAAGGCTGCAGAGCTGTTCTGCGTCGCCGTTCCCAACCGGATGACGGCGGGTCTCGATCTGACGGCCGCAGACGTGATCGTCGAGTCCTTTCTGGATATCGACCTCGAACACTTAGGCTTGCGCCGATGAATTTCCCTCAGCGTCGGTTGCGCAGGCTGCGCCGCACGCCCGCGCTGCGGCGGCTGGTCGCCGAAACCCGACTCGGTGTGGACGATCTCATCGCGCCGCTCTTCGTGCGCGAGGGAATCTCTGACCCGCAACCGATCGTGTCGCTGCCGGGCGTGATGCAGCACACGCGCGAGTCCCTCCGCAAGGAAGTCGTCGAGCTCGCGGCGCTCGGTATCCCTGGTGTGATCCTGTTCGGGGTGCCGGCCGAGAAGGACGCCGAAGGATCCGGCGCATGGGATCCCGACGGCATCGTGCAGCTGGCGTTGCGCGACCTCCGCGCTGAGGTTGGCGACGATCTGGTGCTGCTCGCGGACCTCTGCCTCGACGAATACACCGACCACGGTCACTGCGGCGTGCTCACCGCGGATGGTGCCGTCGACAATGACGCCACGATCGAGCTGTACGGACGCGCCGCGGTTGCGCAAGCAGACGCGGGCGCCGACATCGTGGCCCCGAGCGGGATGATGGACGGGCAGGTCTTCGCCGTTCGCGAAGCCCTCGACGAAGACGGCTTCGACCACGTGGCGATCCTCGCCTACGCGGCGAAGTACGCCTCGGCGCTCTACGGACCATTCCGAGACGCGGTCGACGTGACGATCGCCGGCGGTGGCGACCGCAAGGGCTACCAGCAGGACCCGCGCAATGCTCGAGAGGCGCTCGAAGAGATCCGCTTCGATCTCACCGAGGGCGCCGACATGATCATGGTGAAGCCTGCACTGGCGTATCTCGACGTGATCGCCCGCGCCCGCGCCGAGGTCGACGTGCCGTTGGCGGCGTACCACGTGTCAGGTGAATACGCGATGGTGATGGCCGCCGCCGAACGCGGTTGGATCGACGGCCCGGCCGTCGCGCTCGAACACACCACCGCGATCAAGCGAGCTGGCGCGGATCTGATCCTCACGTACTTCGCAAGGTCGCTGGCAGAGTCGATCGCCACCTCGTGAACAACGAAGAACTGTTCGCGCGTGCCCAGCGTGTGATTCCGGGAGGCGTGAACTCACCGGTGCGTTCATTCCGCGCGGTCGGGGGCACGCCGTACTTCGTCGACCGCGCAGAAGGCGCATACGTCTGGGATGTCGAGGGTCGCCGCTACATCGACTTGGTGCAGTCGTACGGCGCCATCATCGCCGGCCACGCTCATCCCGCCATCGTCGCCGCGGTGCAGGAAGCTGCGGCGGGCGGGACGAGCTACGGGGCACCCACGGAACGCGAGGTTCGTTTGGCTGAGGAGATCGTGGCCCGAGTCCCGAGCTGCGACCTTCTTCGACTGGTGTCGAGCGGCACTGAAGCCACGATGTCCGCCATCCGGCTCGCCCGCGGCTTCACCGGTCGCCCGATCGTCGTGAAGTTCGCCGGCAATTATCACGGTCATGGCGACCTGTTGCTGGCGGAGTCTGGAAGTGGTGTCGCCGCGCTCGGCCTTCCGGGCTCGGCGGGCGTGACCGACGGCGCGGTGCGTGACACGCGCGTCGCTCCGTACAACGTGGTGCCGGATCTCGACGAACGCGTCGCCTGCGTCATCGTCGAGCCGATCGCCGCGAACATGGGGTTGATCGCTGCCGCTCCTGGATTCCTGGAAGGCCTGCGCGCCGAATGCGATCGCGTTGGTGCCTTGCTGATCTTCGACGAGGTGATCACCGGCTTTCGGGTTGGCCGCGGTGGCGCCCAGGAACGCTTCGGCGTGCGACCGGATCTCAGCTGCTTTGGGAAGGTGATCGGCGGCGGCCTGCCGATCGGTGCGTATGGCGGTCGCCGCGATGTCATGGCCTGCATCGCGCCGCTCGGACCGGTGTACCAAGCGGGCACGCTGTCGGGGAACCCACTCGCGACCGCGGCGGGGCTGGCCGCGCTCGACCTCCTCGACGATGCGGCGTACGCCCGGCTCGAGGACACCGCCCACAACCTTGGCGTCGGTCTGGCCAAGGCGTTCGCCGGCGCCGGTGTCGACGCGCTCGTTCCGGTCGAGACGACCCTGGTCGGGCTGTTCTTCGGCCGGGAACTCCCGGTCGATTACGCCACCGCCCGCACCACGGACGAGGCCGCGTACGCCCGCGCCTTCCACGCGCTGCTCGATCAGGGAGTGGCCATCGCTCCCGGTGCCTACGAGGTGCTGTTCCCCGGCCTGATGCACACAACCGTGATTGTCGACGAGATCATCGCGGCGGCCGAGCACGCGGCCGCCGCGATGGGGTAGACCTCACCACTGTGGATAGCACGGCGCTCGACGGAAACCCACATAGCGACGCACTGGTCCTGTTCGGCATCACCGGCGATTTGGCGAAGAAAAAGCTGTTCCCGGCGGTGTACCACATGGTCCGCGAAGGCTCGCTGCCCCCCGACGTTCCGATTGTCGGGGTGTCGTCCTCGGAGATGTCCGACGACGACCTGCGCAAGCGAGCGCGCGAGTCGATCATTGCGTCGCTCGGTGACGCGCCCATCGACGAGGATGTGTTCAAATCACTCGTGAGCCGGCTGAGCTACGTCGCCGGCGACTACCGCGAGCCGACGACTTACGACGACCTTGCGCTCGCGCTCCAAGACCGTGACCATCCGCTCTTCTATCTGGCCATTCCGCCGACGCTGTTCGAAGACGTCGTGCAAGGTCTCGCTCGGGTGGGGCTCAACAAGGGCGGCCGCGTGGTCGTCGAGAAGCCGTTCGGCCGGGACTTGCGGAGCGCGCAGGAGCTCAACCGCGTCCTCCACGACGCCTTCCCGGAAGAGTCGGTGTTCCGCATCGACCACTTCCTCGGCAAGGAGCCCGTCGAGAACCTCCTCGTCTTCCGGTTCGCCAACTCGATGCTCGAGCCGATCTGGAACCGCAACTTCATCTCCGAGGTCCAGATCACGATGGCGGAAGCCTTCGATGTGCAGGGCCGTGGCGCGTTCTACGACAACGTGGGCACGACTCGCGACGTCGTACAGAACCATCTGCTCGAGATCGTCGCGTTGCTCGCCATGGAGCCGCCGTCTGCGGCGTCAGCCGCGGCCCTGCACGACGAGAAGGTGAAGCTCTTCCGGCAGATCGACTCATTCCGCCCCCAAGACGTGAGCCGCGGTCAGTACCGCGGCTACCGCGATGAGGAGGGTGTCGCACCGAACAGCGACACCGAGACGTTCGTCGCCACTCGGTTCGAGATCGAGTCGTGGCGTTGGGCCGGCGTGCCATGGCTCGTCAGGTCCGGCAAGGCGATGCCGGTCACCGCGACCGAAGCGATCGTCGAATTCAAAGCCCCGCCGCGGTTGTTGTTCTCGAACGCCGGTAACCGGCTTCCCGAGCCGAACTACCTGCGGTTCCGACTCGGTTCCGACGACGGCATCATGCTTCACCTGCAAGCGAAGGCCCCCGGTGACGAGCTCGCGACCCGGTCGGTCAACCTCGAGGTGTCGTACGACAAGGTGTTCGGCCGACGGGCCGAGGCGTACCAGCGCCTGCTCGAGGACGCGATGGAAGGCGACCCCAGGCGGTTCGGTCGAGCCGATGCGCTCGAAGAGCAGTGGCGCATCGTCGATCCGGTCATCTCGAACCCGCCGCCCGTGAGCCTCTACTACAAGGGCACGTGGGGTCCGTCCGACGCGGACCGGTTGGCCGCTGACGTGGGCGGTTGGCGCGAACCGTTGGGCCCGGGGGAACACCCGGATACCTAGCCCCTAACCTGGATGGTCTTGCTCGCGACCATCCCGTACAAAACCTTTCCGAAGATCGCGCTCGGGCCGTTCGAATTGCGCACGTTCGGGGTCATGGTCGGTCTCGGCGTGCTCATCGGCGCGTGGGTGGCCGCCCGCTTCATCGAGCAGCACACCGGAGTCGTGCGGGATGAGACCTATCGACTCGCCACCCGCCTCGTCATCGGTGGGGTGATCGGCGCCCGCATCACGTGGGACCTTTCGCACACCAATCAGATCCACTCGCTCCTCGACCTCGTTGCGGTGTGGAAGGGCGGTCTGCAGTTCTCCGGAGGTTTCATCGCCGCGGTCATCATCGGTTTCCCGACGTTCCGAAGGTGGACGCGCTCGGTTCGATGGTCGAATCTCGACGGGTACGCGTACGGATTGACGCTGGGCCTTGCATTCGGTCGGGTCGGCTGCATCTCCGTAGGCGAGCACTTCGGCAGTCACTCCACCTGGCTCGGCGCGGTGGAGTACCGAGGAGGCGCGGTGCGCGAGGACTTCCTCGGTCCGAACCGGCTCTTCGTGGGCGAGACGTTCCACAACACGGCGATCTACGAGCTCGTGTACTTGCTCGTGCTCTTCGGGATCCTCACGTGGCTTGTCCGCCGCCGCCCCGCCCCGGGCACCGTGATGGGGGTGTTCTGCCTGTACTACGGGACGGCCCGGTTCCTCTCCGACTTCCTGCGAGTGAACGACAAGACGGTGTGGCCCGGCCTGACCGGTGCCCAGTACCTGATGATCGCGGTGTTTCTCGCCGGCATCTGGATCATGACTCGGGTGCGCAAGACCACCTCAGTCGACGAACTCACACTCGCTGCTCCCGCTGTCCCCGAACCGAGCGACGGCGAAGCCCTCGAGTCCACCCCCTAAGGCAATTCCCACTCATACGTACACATTTCTGTGTATGCCTGAGTGGGATTTCGTTGGAAGGGTCAGGCGGCGCCGGGTTCGGGGACGACGCTCACGATGGCGGCGATGGCTTTGTAGGCCGCTTCCGCCGGGCCGAGCTCGTCCTCGCGCAACAAGTTGGCCATGATGCGCAACACCCACTCCATCAGCGACCGCGACTGCATACCGACTCTCGTGAGTTGACCGAGCAACGCGGGGTTGCCGATCACCTTCGCGAACAGGCGTGCGACCTTGAAGTACAAGCCGTACTCCGCCTCCAGCAACCGCGGATAGCGCTGCAGCGCCATTCCGTCGCCCGTTGCGAGCGCGTCGTGGAGTAACCCGGCGGCGAGCCGTCCCGTTTCGTACGCGTAGTCGATGCCTTCTCCGTTGAAGGGATTGATCGTCCCCGCGGCGTCGCCGACGAGCACCCACGTCGGTCCGACGTTCGGCGTGACCGAGCCGCCCATCGGCAAGCGTCCGCCGGTTGGTGGACCTGTCGACCCGTCCGGCGTGATGCCCCAATACGCGGGCGCCGTCGCGGCGAACTCGTTCATGAGATGCGACGTGTTGACGTTCTTCCAATCGCGGAACGTCGACAGCAAACCGATGCCGACGTTGATGGTGCCGTCGCCGACCGGGAAGATCCAGCCGTACCCGGGCAACGAGTTGCCATTGCGATCGCGCACGTCGAGCGCGGACTCGATCCACGGCTCCGCGTGAAGTGGGCTCTCGTAGTAGCCACGGATGGCCATGCCCTGCGGGAACGACC
>JBEEGD010000333.1:0-5703 GCA_041166685.1 Acidimicrobiaceae bacterium
GCCTCGTCACGACCGTGCGCTTCGAACAACCCTTTGCCGAGATGATCGATTGCCGTGCCCCGGATGTCTTCGACGAAGTTCGGCTGCATGTTGCCGGGCTGCAGGAAGCGGATGTTGGCGCCGAAACCTTCGACTGTGCCGATGCGGGTGAGCGTGGCGATGAGCGGCTCGGGCACGCCCGCGCCGATCAGGTGACGAGCTTGCGCGACATTCGGGAAATGCTCGGGCCACGTGGCGAGCGGCACATCGATGACCTCGGTGCCGAAGAGCTTGCGGTGCTGTGCTTGCCATGCCTCGATCCCCGGTACCCGATGACGCGTGCGGGGCGACACGTACGTGCCGTCATCGGCGAAACCTCCATGGCAGCGAACACCGCCCGCGATCAGCGGCTCGCGTACGTCGTGGTTGGCCAGCAATTCGGCCTCGGTGAACTCGACCTGTGCCGTCGTCATCGTTCCCCCATGGGTTCGGACCCTGTTGACGCCCGAGTGTACACTCGCCCGTATACACCTGAGCAAGTGGGTCTTCGTCACATGAGCGCCGCCACATGAGCACCGCAGCACGACAACTTCTGGCCCGGCCGGAGCGGCAAGCGTCGATCCTGCGCGGCGCGGCCTCGGCGTTCTCGCACTCGGGCTTCGCCGCGACGTCGATGGACGATGTCGCGGCGGCGTGCGGGGTCACGAAGCTGATCGTGTACCGGCACTTCGAATCCAAAGAGGAGCTGTACCGCACGATTCTCGAGCGGGTGTTCCATCGCATGGCCGAAGAGCTCGATGCCGGACTGCGCCAGACGACCCTGCGGGGCGTGGGCGCGCGGACGTTGCTCACGGTCGCCCGCGAAGACCCCGACGGGTTCGTGCTGCTCTGGCGGCACGCCGCCCGCGAGCCGCAGTTCGCTGACTACGCGCACGACCAGCGCGCGCTGGCGGCCAGCGCGGTGCGCGAGCTCATGTCGTTGAAGTCAGGCGACGAGGTGATGGATCATTGGTCCGCCGAGGCGACCTTCGGCTGGTTGGTTGAAGCCGTCATGACGTGGCTCGAGGTCGGCGACGCGCATCGCGACGAAGAGTTCGTCGAACGCGCGACCGACGCGTTGCGGGCCATGCGCGCGGCGTGGACCGGCTAGTGCGTGTGCGGCGCGAGACGCCGTAGCGGCGGAAGCGTCGGTGGAGGCTGCTGGCGAGGCGGCAGCGTGGCGAGCAGCTCAGTGGTCGCCGACGTGACCTTGCGCACGGCCTTCTCGAAGGCGTCCTCAGTGCGAGCAGAAGTCGACTGCACCCCACTCACTTTGCGGACGTACTGACGGGCAGCGGCCTCGATCTCCTCGGCAGTCGCCGAGGGCTCGAGGCCGCGAAGGGTCGTGATGTTCCGGCACACGAGGGACCACGCTACGGCGCGAGGGTGCGCTTGAACACCAACTCGTCGTGCATCTCGATTCCGTGCTGGCCCATCAGCGGGATCTGCGGCTTCAATTTCCGGGCTCGATCGACTCCGCCAGCGTGCACCTCGGTCAATCGAAAGCCGTGCCGCTGATAGAGACGGATGGCGTCGAGATTGTCGTTCGTCGTCACCAGCCACAACTCGTCTGACCCCGTCGCCGCGACCGCAGAGGCGACGGCCTCCACCAGCCGCCCCCCGACGCCAGTACCGCGCCGATCGGCCGTGATGGCGATGGCCGCGAGCTCTGATCCCTCGTACGTCACAACGCCCACCAATCGATCGCCGATCCACGCGCCGAACCCCGGCAATGCGAGCACGTCGAGCACCTCGCCCATGCGGGCCTGTCGCCGGCCGCCGAGCTCGGCGTCGATCACGCGCTCCGCGTCACTTTCATCGTTCGCGGCCAACGGTCGGACGGTGGCGTCACCGAATCCCCCGTCGCGATGCTCATCCACGTGGGGCGGCGCGGACACCCGTGCGGCCGGATGCGCCGCGAACGTCACCGGGTAGCCGACCGCAGCTTCTGCCCACGGATCGGATGTCGAAACCGCTCGCTCGCGGAAGTGTGCAAGCCCGAGCATGCCGTCGCGGTCGAGCACGGGCGCCGCCGGTGCGTCCGCGGCGAGCAACGCTTCAACGAGGGGGTCGCGCTCATGACCACGAATGGCGTCGGCGATCCGAACCTGGAGCTCGTCGATGCGCGCCATGCGGGCGACGAAGCCCAGCTCGCTCACGTCGTCGAGACCGAGCACGTCGCACAAGCCTGCCCAGAAGTGGTTCTCGGTGATGATGCTGAGCGCGAGGTGCTGGCCGTCGGCCGTCTCGAACATCCCGTAGCCGGGCACGCCCCGCACATCCGGATCCACGCCCGTCGCCTGCGGGGGTACGGCCCCCGTCCACGTCGCGAGCACGTCGGACATCGACACGTCGATGTACTCGCCTTCCCCGGTGCGGTCGCGGCGAATGACCGCGGCGCAGATGGCGAACGCTGCAAATACACCGCCAGCCAGATCAGCGATCGGGAGTCGACCCACGACCGGCTCGTTGCCCTCCGGACGCAACGCGCCCGCCCACGCCTGATAGTTCAGATCGTGAGCCGGTGCGAGCGCGAGCGGTCCGGTCTGGCCCATGCCCGACAGCGAGCAGTACACAATCGAGGGATTCACCGCCCGCACGTCCTCGTACGCCACGCCGTGGCGGGCAACGACTCCCGGCCGGAATCCTTCGATCACCACATCGGCCGCTGACGCGAGTTCGAGAGCGCGGGCTCGATCGCCGATGTCCTTGAGGTTGAGCACGATGCTGCGCTTGTTGGCACTGAGGCTCGCGAACAGCCCCGGGTAGGCGCGCATCGGATCGCCGCCCGGAGGCTCGACCTTGAGCACGTCCGCGCCGATCTCCGCGAGGAGCTGGGTCGCGTACGGACCCGGCCGCCACACGCTCAGATCGAGCACGCGAAGACCGGTCAAGAGCCCCCCGCCGGACGTCACGTCACCCCGCGTTTTCCCCTTCATAGGTACACAAAACTGTGTCCGTTTGAGGGGGAAAAGCCAGTCGCTCGACGCGGGTGAATTCCTCGTCTGGTCGCGTCGAACCCGCCGTCACGCTGGCGACGCTACGACGAATCCGTGCAGGCGACCCGACAAGTAACGTCGGGCCGATGACGGCCCGCGAGACGTTGCTCGAGGTGCTGCGCACGGAAGGCGTCCGTCATCTGTTCGGCAATCCCGGCAGCACCGAGTTGCCGTTGATCGACGCGCTCGCCGGCGCCGACGATCTCCACTACGTCCTCGCGCTCCAGGAGGCGACGGCTGTCGGGGTCGCCGAGGGCTACGCAATGGCGTCAGGGCGGCCGTCGTTCCTGAACCTGCACACGTCTGCCGGGGTGGGCAATGCCATCGGCGCGCTCACCAACGCGCAAGCGAACCACACACCACTCGTCGTCACCGCCGGCCAGCAGGACTTCCGGCACATCGCGACCGATCCGTTGCTGGCAGGAGATCTCACCGGTCTCGCGCGCTCGGTGTCGAAGTGGGTCCATGAAGTCCGCACGGCCGGCGAGTTGGGGACGATCCTGCGTCGTGCCTTCCACGACGCGATGAGCCCGCCGACCGGGCCCGTGTTCGTGTCGATCCCGATGGACCTGCTCGAGGACGAGGCCGATCATCCGGTCCCTCCGCCGTCGTCGATCCATCGACGCCCGCAGGCCGATGCGCTGGATGAGCTCGCGGTGCTTCTGGCGGAGCCGGCAATCGGCCGGGTCGGCATCGTCGTCGGTGACGAGGTGGCCGCATCCGACGCGGTCGCGGAGGTCGCGGAGCTGGCTGAGGCCCTTGGAGCGCCCGTACACGGCACGCCACTACACAGCCGCGGCGTGTTCCCCCCGACGCACCCGCTCTGGGCCGGAATGCTCGCTCCCGCCGCGGTGGCCATGCACTCGGCTCTGGCGGCGTACGACCGCGTGCTACTCGTCGGCGGGCGCGGGTTCATGGCGTACCCCTACACACCGGGGTCGGCTTTGCCCTCCGCTACCGAGTTGCTTCACCTGTCGCCCGACCCGCATCAGCTCGGACGCGTCTATGCCGCCCGATGGGCCGCGGCGGGCGATCCGAAGGCGAGCATCGCCGCCCTGCTTCCGCTCGTGCGCGCTCGCGTTGACCTGGGCGCGGTGGTGAGCGTGGTCGAGACGGCCGCGGTTCGGCGTGCTGCCGCGATCGAAGGGCTCGAGGAGACCGCGCTGTCCCGCTACGACTCCTCGCCGATGGATCCGATGGCGGCCGCGCACGCGCTGGTGCGCGCGGTGCCAGCCGGATCTTTGATCGTCGACGAGGCCATCACCACCGGTGTCTACGTGCGCGGGTTCCACCATGAGCCCGTGCCGGGTCGTTACTTCTTCAACCGCGGCGGCGGTCTCGGTTGGGGAATGCCGGCCGCGGTCGGGGTCTCGCTCGCGCATGGAGGCGAACCCGCGCTCTGCGTCGTCGGCGACGGTTCGGCCATGTACTCACCACAGGCCTTGTGGAGCGCGGCCCACGAGAACCTGCCGGTCGTCTTCGCAGTGGTGAACAACCGCCAGTACCTGATCCTGAAGAACAATCTTCGTGGCATGGGGGGCGAGAGCGTTCGCCACAAGCGATTCGTGGCGATGGACATCGTGGATCCGGCCATCGACTACCTGGCGCTCGCCCGCTCAATGGGCGTCGAAGCCACACTCGTCGAGAAGGCGTACGACGTCGCCGACGCGGTTCACGCCGCGTGGGACTCCGGACGTCCGCATCTCGTCGAACTTCCGATCGCTGCGCCCTGACGTATGGAACTGGGTTTGTTCGACGAGATCGGCGAGGCAGTACGTGGGCTCACGGCCCCCGACCTCGGCATCGTGCGGTTTCGGGCGCATCGCTATGGCGTGAAGCTGTGGTTCGACTCGGATGCTCCACCGCGCGAGCACTACGAGGCCCAAGTCATCGGCGCGAAGGAGGTGCGCGACGCGAAGGTGCTCGCCATCGAGATCGGGTTCCACAGCGAGCACTCGCAGACCAAGGACAACGAGGCGACGCTCGAGAAACTCATGCGCCGCGAACGAACGTGGCGCAAGGTTCTGGGTGAGGACGCCGTAGCCGGGCCCTTCCTCGGCCGAGCAGATCAGTGGCGACGGCTGTCGGAGACTTGGCCGGACCCCGACCTCAGCGACGAGGATCTCTGTATGGAAGTCGCGTTGCGGGTCACGGAGTACATGGGCGCATTGGAGCCGGTGCTGAGATCAGGCGGAAGCGGACGATGACAACTCGGTTCGCCAACCGCGTCACCGAGATGCTCGGGGTGGAGATCCCGATCATCCAAGCCCCGATGGGTTGGATCGCCCGCGCCCAGCTCGCTTCCGCCGTATCCAACGCCGGTGCGATGGGGATCATCGAGACGTCGTCGGGTGAGCTCGACGTCATCAAGGACGAGATCCGCAAGATGCGCGACCTCACCGACAAGCCGTTCGGCGTGAACATTGCCCAAGCGTTCGTGCGCGACCCGGGCATCGTCGACTTCGTGATCGATCAAGGCATTCGCTTCGTCACGACCTCCGCCGGTAGCCCGGTTCGCTACACGTCACAACTGAAGGCTGGCGGACTCACGGTGTTCCACGTCATACCTACGTTGCACGGCGCCCTCAAAGCAGTGGAGGCGGGCGTGGACGGACTCGTCGTCGAGGGCGGCGAAGGGGGTGGCTTCAAGAACCCACGTGATGTCGCGTCGATGGTGCTGCTTCCT
>JBEEGD010000334.1:0-3552 GCA_041166685.1 Acidimicrobiaceae bacterium
TGGGCGCGGCTGGCGTGGGGTTCAGCTTGATCGCAGGAAAGCGGTAGTGCTCGCCGTCGAACGCGAAGTAGTCACCGGTGGTCAATCCGCGGATGATGTCAATGCATTCGTCGAAGCGGCGTCCGCGGCGCGCCCACGGCAGCCCCACGATCTCGTAGTCGTCGGGCCACGGACTGCTGCCCACGCCCAGCGCGAGCCGTTCGCCGGTCAGCACCGCGAGGGTGGTGGCCTCCTTGGCAAAGATCACTGGATGCCTGACGGGCAGCTTCAACACGTTGGTGACGAAGCGGATACGCGAGGTCACCGCGGCCATCGTGGCGATCGCGATCAGCGGCTCGACGAGGGGTTTGTGCTCGAGGAACTCGCGCGAACCGTCCGGCGTGTAGGGGTAGGTGCTGTCCGACTCGCGGGGGTAGGCGATGCTGTCGGGCACCGCGATCACGTCGTACCCCGCGTCCTCAGCCGCCTGCGCCATGGGCACGATGAACCCCGGGTCAGTCATGGCGATCGCCGCGATGAACTTCATTGCGGCGCATGATGCCAGGCAGCACTAGAAAGCAGCGATGGCCGACCTCGAGTTCTTCTGGGATCCCGTGTGCCCGTGGGCGTGGATCACGTCGAGGTGGGTCGTGAACGTGCTCGAGGAGAAGCCGATGGAGGTCGACTGGCGCTTCATCTCCTTGCGCATGGTGAACCAGGACAAGGACTACGAGAAGGACTTTCGCCCGGGCTACGAGCGCGGCCACACCCGCGGCCTCGAGTTGCTGCGGGTCGCGGCCGCGGCTCGTGCGGAGCTGGGTCGTGATGCCGTCCTGCCGCTGTACACCGCGTTCGGGCGCACGATCCACATCGAGCGCAACGCCACCGCCTTCGACGACCCGGGCGGCGTCGAGGCGGTGCTCGCGGACTTGGACTACCCCGCGGCGCTCTCGACCGCGACGACCTCGAAGGACTACGACGACCTCATCTGGTCCGACACCACAGAAGCGCTCGATCGCTGCGGCGGCAACATCGGCACACCGGTGCTCAGCTTCTCGCCGCCCGACGGGCCCAGCTTTTTTGGACCCGTCATCAATCTCGCGCCGAAGGGCCGCGAGGCCGTCGAGTTGTGGGACGCGGTGATCGCGCTGGGATCGAACCCACACTTCAGTGAACTGAAGCGCTCGACCCGCGGCCGTCCCCAATTCGACGACTGACCGACCCGCGGGTTCTCACACCGCGCGTTGACCGCCCACAGTTCCGGTGGAACAGTGGCCGGACACAGGGCGACCCGAACCAAGGAGCAGCCATGGCTATGCATCTCATCGCCAACATCAAGGGTGGGACCCTCGACCAATACGACAAGGCATCGGAGACCATCATCAAGCCCGGCTTGCCGGATGGGTTGCTCCATCATGTCTGCGTGCCGACCGAGGACGGCTTCATGGTGATCGAGACCTGGGAGTCAGAGAAGGCGATGCAAGACTTCACCGGAGGCGAGAAGTTCCAGAAGGCAACGGGGGATACAGGCATGCCTCAGCCCGACATCACGGTCCGACCCGTGCACCACGTGCAATCAGCGAAATAGCAACTCGACGAACGCCGCGTTCCATTTCGTGACGAACGCGAGCGGGCCGCTGAGTGGTGTGAAGGTCGTCGATCTGACGCGAGTGCTCGCGGGCCCCTACTGCACCATGGTGTTGTGTGACCTCGGCGCGGAGGTCATCAAGATCGAGCATCCGGTCGGCGGCGACGACAGCCGGCACATCGGCCCGTTCATCAATGGCGTATCGGCCTACTTCGCGTCGCTCAACCGCGGAAAGCAATCGCGCTCACTCGACCTCAAGAATTCGGCGGACCGAGATGAGCTCGACGCATTACTGGCGGACGCCGATGTGCTCATCGAGAACTTTCGGCCAGGAACGATGGAGAAGCTCGGCTACGGATGGGACAGCGTGCATGCCCGCTTTCCCAGGTTGATCTACGCCGCCGTGTCTGGATTCGGCCACACCGGTCCGCTGGCCAGCCGTCCCGCGTACGACATGGTTGTGCAAGCGATGGGCGGCGTGATGAGCATCACCGGCCATCCCGACGGTCCACCGACCCGCGTGGGGACGTCGATCGGCGATGTCGCGGCCGGACTGTTCACCACCATCGGCGTCTGCAGCGCGCTCTACGACCGAGCGCTGACCGGTGAGGCGACGAAGATCGACGTGGCCATGCTCGACTGCCAGGTCGCCATCCTGGAGAACGCGATCGCCCGGTATGCCGCGACCGGCGACGTGCCCGGACCACTCGGTGCGCGCCATCCGTCGATCACGCCATTCGCTGCGTTCGCCGCGGCTGACGGGCACTTTGTCATCGCCGCCGGGAACGATGTGTTGTTCCGCCGGCTGAGTGAGGTCATCGGTTGTCCAGGGGTGGCCGACGACCCGCGGTTCGCCACCAACGGGTTGCGGACGCAGCATCACGCGGAGTTGCAGGTCGAGATCGAGGCCGCGCTCCGTTCGGAGACGGTCGCGACGTGGCTCGAACGGCTCGAAGCAGCTGACTTGCCGTGCGGCGCCATCAACGACGTCGCGGCGGTGCTCGCGCACCCCCAGGTACGCGCCCGCAACATGGTTGTTCACATCGACGACGATCGCCTCGACGGGTTGGAGATGGCCGGGAATCCGATCAAGAACAGCCGCTACCTCGATCCGCCAATTCGCGGCCGCGTGCCAGATCTCAGTTGACCACTGGTTTCCCCTTCATAGGAACACACTTCTGTGTCGCGATGAAGGGGAGAACCCGGAGTTCAGGGGGTTGGGGAGCGGTCGTCGAGGAGTCCTTCGGTGCGCAGCTCGGCCCACAGCTCGAGTGGGATCGGTCGCTCGAAGTCGGCGACGTTGGAATGGAGCTCGCGAACCGAGCGGACGCCGGTGAGCACATGGGTGACAGCGGGATGCGCGGCCGCGAACTGCAGGGCGGCCGCAGTGAGCGGAACGTCATGGCGCTCGCACAGCGTCGCGAGCTGTCGCGCTCGGTCGAGGATCGCGGAGGGCGCGGGCGCGTAGTCGTAGTGCGCTCCCGGTGAGGGATTGGCCAGCAGCCCGGAGTTGAACACGCCGGCGGCGATGACCGAGACGCCCTGCTGCTCGCAGAGCGGAAGCAGATCGTCGATCGCGGATTGGTCGAGCAAGGTGTAGCGGCCGGCGACGAGCACGCAGTCGAGTCCAGCCTCGCGGACGAACCGCGCGAGCGCCGCAGCCTGATTCATCCCTGCGCCGATCGCACCGACGACGCCTTCGTCTCGCAAGCGCCGCAGGGCTGGAAACGCACCAGCAAGTGCTTCCTCGATGTGGTCGTCAGGATCGTGGACGTGGACGATGTCGACGCGGTCGAGTCCGAGTCGCTCGAGGCTGGCTTCGAACGAGCGGTGCACGCCATCCGCGGAAAAATCGAACACCGGGTGCACGGCGGGCACGTCGGCGAAGATCGTCTCGTCGGCTCCGGCCGTGCCGTCGGGCACCAGCAGCCGCCCCACCTTCGTCGAGACGGTCAACGAATCACGCGGCAACGACGCGAGCGCAC
>JBEEGD010000335.1:0-7841 GCA_041166685.1 Acidimicrobiaceae bacterium
TGGGCGGCGGCGCCGTTGAGGCAGATCGCACCTGAGCCCGGCTCGCCTTCGATCACGTACGTCTCGAGCCGAGCGCCGTTGTCGATGTCGACGACCGCGACCTGCTCGTACTCGTAGAGGTCGGCCAACTCCATGAGCTCTCGATCAACGGTGATCGAACCCACGTAGTGGAGGTTGGCGTCGGTGACGGTGGCGCGATGGATCTTCGACTTCATCATGCGACGTCGCATCGGGATTCCTCCTCAGGTGGGCGCCGCTGCGGTCGCCCCCTCGTTGTCAATCAGTCTGGCACGTCCGAACCGCACGGCTGCAAGTAGACGCAATTTCCCTTCCAGCGGGTCGAGTTCCTGCAAGGTGTCGGCGCCGACCACTTCGACGTAGTCGAGCTCAGCCAGCGGCTCGGCGGCAATGAGGTCGGCCACCAGGGCGCGCACTTTTGCCGGGTCGCGCTCCCCTGCGGCGATGTCCGCCGCTCCGGCCACCAGGGCCCAGTGCACCACCGGCGCGGCCGCTCGCTCGTCCGCAGTGAGATACGCGTTGCGGCTCGACATGGCCAACCCGTCGGGCTCGCGCACCGTCGGACAGCCGACGACCTCGACGGGAAACGACAAGTCCGCGGCCATACGCCGGATCACCGCGAGCTGCTGCCAGTCCTTTTCCCCGAAGTACGCATGGCACGGTCCCGCGATGTTGAAGAGCTTGGCGACCACGGTGGCGACGCCGGCGAAGTGCGTTGGCCGCGATGCCCCTTCCATCGCGGCCGACACCTCGGACACCGACACCGACGTGAGCGTGGGGGTGCCGAACGGGTACATCTCCTCAACGCTCGGATGCAGCAGGACCTCGACACCCGCGGCTTCGCACATCGCGGCGTCGCGATCGAAGTCACGGGGGTACGTCGCGAGGTCTTCGTTCGCGCCGAACTGCAGCGGGTTCACGAAGATCGTGACGAGCGAGACGTCGCGCTCGGCCACCGAGCGATCCATCAATGAGCGGTGGCCCTCGTGCAGGTAACCCATCGTGGGCACGAGGCCAACCGTCCTGCCACCGGCGCGCACCTTGTCGAGCACCGCACGCGTCTCGCGGATCGTGGTCAGGACTTGCATGCAGCCAGCTTCCGGCACGCCTCCGCCAGCACCTCGTACAAGTCGCGCTCGCCGTCAGGCAGCGCCGCGAGATGGCGCGCGATCGTCGCTTCGTCGCCGCGCGCCGCCGGACCCGTCAGCGCCTCCGTAGGGCCGAGCGCGGCAACGTTCTCCACGGTGGCGCGCACGAGATCGAGGTACGCGTCGAATGGCACGCCGGCGCCTTCGGCTACACGCTCGACTTGCGCCAGCAACGCGACCAGATGGTTCGATGCGATGACGGCGGCGGCGTGATACGCCGCCCTGCGCTTGTCGGACACCTCGAACGCGCGTCCTTCGAGGGCTTCGACCACCGACTCGACAAGGGGATCGCCGGCGATCGCAAACCACGCGCCGCGCAACCGTTCGGCGCCGACTTCCGGCGAGGGCAGGGACGCGAGCGGATGCAACGCGGCGCGGCGCTCGTGCGGCGCCAGCACGTCAAGGCCGAGTGACCCTGCCAGATGCGCGATGACGGTTGAGGGAACCGGCGCGACCGACGCGGCGACCGACGCGACGGCGTCGTCAGGGACGGCGAGCACCAGCAGATCGACACCGGAGGCCGCTTCGCGCACATCGTCCTCGCGTCCGAGCACACCGCCGAGACCCCATCCCGCTCGTCCCAGCGCGGTCGCAAGCGCACGCCCGGCGCGTCCTCTGCCGATCACGCGCACCGTACTCATTGGCGCGTTGCCGATGTCGTACGACAACTCATGTCAGCGACACTCGAGCAGCGCCAATGAGTACGTCGCCGCGCCGCGGCGACAAAACTGACTGTGCTGATGATTCGTTCGCACTGCGTGCTCACTCATAGCGGCTCGGCCGGCGACACCCAGCCGTCGACGCCATCCTCCCAACCTTCCGGCAACAGCTCAGGAGCGACGTCGGCAAGAGGCACGAGCACGAAGCGCCGTTCCCACATACGCGGGTGGGGTACGCACAGGTCTTCCTCATCGACGCGCTCTCCGTCGATCCACAGAATGTCGATGTCGAGCGGCCTGGGCCCCCAACGTTCACCGCGAACACGTCCCGCGGCCGACTCGAGGCGATGGCACATGCCCAACAACTGTCGCGGCGTCGCGTCGGAGTCGATGGCGACCACGAGGTTGAGGTACTTGTCCTGCTCGGCGGGCCCGCCCACCGGATCGGTTTCGTACAGTCCCGACACCTTGGTCACGCCGGGTAACGAGTCGACGGCGTCCTTCAACAGCCGGCGCCGGTCTCCGAGGTTCGAGCCAAGGCCCAACAAGACTCGGCGATGCATCAGCGGCGCCTGGTGATGCGGACGCCCGAGGTGGCGAGCTGCTGCGGCACCGGGGGACGCAGCTTGCGGACGGCGACGGTCACTTCGTCGACGCGCTCGTCGGCCAGCGCGACCTCGGCGATGCGAGCCGCCAACCGCTCGAGCAGCGTGAACCGCTCGGTGGTGATGATGCGCTCGACCATCGCGCAGAGCACGCCGTAGTCGACCGTGTCCTCGAGATCGTCGGACTCGCCGGCTCGGCCGAGGTCGAGCGCGACAACGAGATCGACCTCGAGAGGCTGGGCCCGCTCCTGTTCTTCGGGGAGCGCGCCGCAGTAACCCACCGCCACGAGCCCACGCAGTTCTATTTGATCGTTCACATGGTCTCGCTCGCGAGCTCGTTCGACTGCGCCTCGTCGCTGGCGCTTCCCTCGGCGCCGCGCGCCCGCTGTTTCACGGCGCTACACCGGCGGCGGAAGCTCCGCGGAGATCGTGACCAGTTGGCGTCCGAGAGGCCCGATCTGGCGGTGCACCAGCTGCTCGGTGATCGAGATGGCCTGCGGCCCGGACTCGACCATGCCCGACCACAAGAGGAACCCGGCCATCAGGCCCGACACCCGGTCGCCGAGCTCGTCTTGGTGCACGAGCACTTTCTGGCCTTCCGACAGCAACGTGCGCAACTCGGGGAAGAACGTCGCGATGAAGCGGTGCGCATCATCGCCCTGCGTGAACGGCCGGTGCCGCCAGATGACGCCGAGCTCGTCGTAGTTGTGCAGGTTGTGCGGCGACGGGATCAGGGACACGACGCAGCCGAAGCCCTGCTCGCGGATCCAGATGATCTCCTCCTGGCGCCGGACACGGCGATGGTTCGCCCCGTAGCCCCCGGGGCGCTCGCAAACCGCCAGCTTGTCTTTCACCACCCACGAGAAATTTCGAGGCTGGATCCCCTGGGCCCATTTGCCCTTCATGCCCGGCACAACATTGCTCCCTGATCAGTGACGTTCACCCGGCGACGACCTTCGCGGCATGCACCGTGGCCCGGACATCATGCACCCGAACCATACGAACGCCTTGGACCATGGCCCACACGGCCGAGGCCACCGAGCCCTCGAGCCGGTCATCGACGGGAGCCGGCTCGGCCCGCACCGGCCGGTCGGCCTCGGTGTGCAGCGCGCCCAGGAAGCGCTTCCGACTCGTGCCGATCGCCACGGGATAAGCCGTGCTGACCAGCGCATTCAGGTGCTTCAGCAGCGACAGGTTGTGGGCGGTGGTCTTGCCGAACCCGATCCCCGGATCGATCCACACCTCCTCGACCCCGGCCGCCACCGCGGCGTCGGCCCGTGTCACGAGGAATTCGCAGACTTCTCTCACGACGTCGTCGTAGGTGGGGTTGGCCTGCATCGTTCGGGGGTCGCCCAGCATGTGCATCGCCACGTACCCGACGCCCGGACCGGCAGCGGCCGCGACCTCGTAGAGCGAGGCGGACACGTCGTTCAGCAGGGTGGCGCCGGCCGCGATGGCCGCCTCGGCGACCTCGGCCTTGCGGGTGTCGATCGAGACCCGCACGTGGGGAGCCAGAGCCTCGACCACCGTGATCACCCGGCGCAGTTCTTCGCCGACCGGAACGGGCTCGGCTCCGGGACGGGTCGACTCGCCGCCCACGTCGATGACGTCGGCACCTTCGGCGATGAGCTCATGCCCGCGCGCAATGGCGGCCTCGTGCTCGAGGAACTGCCCCCCATCGGAGAAGGAGTCCGGGGTCACGTTGATGACCCCCATGACCAGCATGTCGGTCATTCTGGCGTCCCCAGATCCGGTATCCCGGACGTCGAGACGCCAGAACGGGGAAGTCAACGCCCCTGAATGAACCTCATCGCCTCTTCGCGGGTGGCGACGTTCTGGCGGAACAGGCCACGCACCGCAGAGGTCACAGTGGTGGCGCCGGGCTTGCGGATGCCGCGCATCGTCATGCAGAGGTGCTCGGCTTCGATCACGACCATGACCCCCTTGGGCTGCAGGCTGCGATCGAGCTCGTCGGCAATCTGCGACGTGAGCCGCTCTTGCACTTGCGGGCGCTTCGCGTAGGCGTCGACCAGCCGGGCGAGCTTCGACAAGCCGGTCACTCGGCCGTCGTCGTTCGGGATGTAGGCCACGTGCGCCTTGCCGATCCACGGCAACAGGTGGTGCTCACACGCCGAGTACATCGGGATGTCTCGCACCATCACCATCTCGTCGTGATCGGACTCGAACTGCGTCTGGAGGAACTCGGAAGGGTCGACGCGCATCCCTTCGAAGATCTCTTCGTACATCCGAGCGACCCGCGCCGGAGTGTCGATGAGACCTTCGCGCTCGGGGTCCTCGCCGATGGCCTCCAAGATCTCGCGCACGGCGCGCTCGATGCGGGGTTTGTCGACGGCGGGCTGCGGCAGCCGCGAAACGGGCTCGGGCTGCGTCATGGCGCGCTCGGTCTCGGAGCACGGCGCCACACACGGCCGAGTCGACTCGGCGGTGCCACCGGCACCACCGGTCCGGGGATCGGATCCGCGACCGGCACCGGAATCACCGTCGTCGGCTCGACCGATTTGGGTGACGGAGCAGGCGGTTCGTCGTCCGCCCGACCCGGCCACTTCTCCATGTCCCTGAAGAGCTCCGCCAACTCGACATCGTCGACGGTCTCGCGTTCCACCAGCGCGCTCGCCAGCGCGTCGAGCGTCGGCCGATGGGCCACGAGGATTGCCCGCGCCTCGTCGTGCGCCTGCTCGATGAGCATGTTGACCTCCGCATCGATCTGCGACGCGATGTCGTCGGAGTAGTCGCGCTGATGGCCTTGGTTCATGCCCAGGAACACCTCGCCCTGCTCCTGGCCGAACTTGCGAGGCCCGAGCACTGAGCTCATGCCGTATTGCGTGACCATCGCTTTGGCGATCTCGGTGCACTTCTCGATGTCGTTGGCCGCGCCGGTGGTGATCTCGCCGAACACGAGCTCTTCAGCCGACCGTCCGCCGAGCGCCGAGGCCATGTTCGCCCGCAGCTGCGCACGACTGTGCGTGTAGCGATCCTCCGGAAGGAACCACGTGAGCCCGAGCGCTCGACCGCGGGACACGATCGACACCTTGTGCACGTCGTCGCCCTCGGGCATCACGTGGCCCACGAGCGCGTGTCCGGCCTCGTGGTACGCGATCACGCGCTTCTCTTTCTCGCTGATCACGCGCGAGCGACGCTCTGGTCCGGCAAGGACACGATCGATCGCTTCTTCGAGCTGCATCATCCCGATCAGCTCGAGGTTGCGGCGGGCGGACAGCAGCGCGGCTTCGTTCATGAGGTTGGCGAGGTCGGCGCCCGTGAAGCCCGGGGTGCGCTTGGCGAGCAGCTCGAGGTTCACGCCCTCGGCCAGCGGCTTGCCCTGGGCGTGCACTTCGAGGATGTGAGTGCGCCCCACTATGTCGGGCTTGTCGACGACGATCTGACGATCAAAGCGACCTGGCCGCAACAGCGCCGGGTCGAGGATGTCGGGACGGTTGGTGGCGGCGATGAGAATGACGCCGGCCCGGGGGTCGAAGCCATCCATCTCGACGAGCAGTTGGTTCAGCGTCTGCTCGCGCTCGTCGTGGCCGCCGCCGAGCCCCGCGCCCCGGTGACGACCCACGGCATCGATCTCGTCGACGAACACGATGGCCGGGGCCGTTTGCTTGGCTTGGTCGAAGAGATCGCGCACCCGGCTGGCGCCGACGCCCACGAACATCTCGACGAAGTCGGAACCGGAGATCGAGAAGAAGGGCACACCCGCCTCGCCCGCCACCGCTCGCGCCAGGAGCGTCTTGCCCGTTCCAGGTGGGCCGTACAGCAAGACGCCCTTCGGGATCTTCGCTCCCATTGCTTGGAAGCGCGCCGGGTTCTCGAGGAACTCCTTGATCTCCTCCAGCTCCTCGACCGCCTCATCGCAGCCGGCGACATCGGCGAAGGTGACCTTCACATTGGCGTCGCCGTGTTGCTTGGCTTTCGCCTTGCCGAACTGCAGCACGCGGCCGCCGCCCTGCATCGAGTTCATGAGAAAGAGGAACAACCCGAACAACAGCAAGATCGGCAGGATGTTGAACAGCAGCGCGAGCCACAGCGACTCTTTCTGCTGATCGACGGTGAGCTTCACGTGCGCACCGGTGAGTTCGGTGGTGAGCTCGTCGGCGTACTGCTCGGGGAACGACACGGTGTACGCGGTTCCATCGCGCAGCTTGCCGGTGACCTTGTGGTCTTGGTCCTTCAGCGTCGCATCGGTGACGTTCCCATTGGCGAGCTGGGTCTGATACTCGTCGAGCGACAGCTTCTTGGGCCCGTCGCCACTGCGCAGCCAGGCCGCGCCGGCCACCAAGGCCAGGACGGCGATCGCGACGTAGACGACGAGTTGGCGGGAAAGGCGCTTCTTCACGACCCGAGAGAATCTACCGGCCGTCCTCCCAGCGCCTCACTTCGGGCAGGTTGCGCCACTTCTGGTCGACGTCGAGGCCATAACCCACCACGAAATCGGGCGGGATGTGGAAGCCGACGTACTTGATGTCGGGGTCCTCGCGCTGCAGGCCGTCCTTCACCAGCAGGGCACACACCTCGATGCTGGCCGGGTTGCGCGAGGCGAGGTTGCGGCGCAGCCACCGCAGGGTCAGGCCCGAGTCCACGATGTCCTCGACGATCAGGACGTGCCGGTCGACAAGATCGAGATCGAGGTCCTTCACGATGCGCACGATGCCGCTGGTCTTCGTGGAGCTGCCGTACGACGCGACCGCCATGAAGTCGACCTCGACGGGAAGGTCGATCTGGCGGGCCAGGTCGCTCATGAACATGAATGCCCCTTTGAGGACACCGACCAACAATGGCGCATGATCGACGTAATCGGCGCTGATGTCCTTGCCGAGCTCCGCAATACGGGACTGCAGTTCGTCCTCGCCGACGACGACGTCACCGACAGTCATGGGGCGATCGTAAGCCGTCCGCGTGAGCGCGTGACGCGCCGGCCGCCGCCCACATCGGTCGCGGCCGCCTCGCCGCGCGCGACAGCCAGCACCCGCTCGACGGTCGCGGCGTCCGGAGGATGGTGCTCGGCATCGGATCCGCAACGCAGCCATGAGCGCACCGCTCGCCGCGCGAGCGGGAGGGGCGCGGCGCGCAAGGCCTTCGCATCGGTCGCGTCGATGACCTCGCTCAGCGCGTCGAGCAGTGCGGCGTCGTCAGCGAGCAGCTCGGCCTGACGGGCCACGACGGGCACGACATCACGGGCGGCGACCGCGTCGAGCAGCGGCAAGAGCTCGTGGCGCACACGGTTGCGGCGCAATGACAGATCGTCGTTGCTCGCATCGATGACCGGATCGAGCCCGAGCTCGGCGCACAACGCGTGTGTCTCGCTTCGCCGCAATCCGATCAACGGCCGGCGCTCGACCGGCATCCCTCGCAGTCCGTCGAGGCCCGCTCCCCGTAACAGGTTCAGC